>JAQVEI010000350.1 GCA_028697695.1 Lentimicrobiaceae bacterium | reverse complement strand
TTCAGGTTAAAATCCCCTTTTTGGTTAATCAATTTATCATCAATCTGAATGGAAATTCTAAAGTTTCGGCTGCCAAATGAAAACTGTGGTTCAGGCTTCACAATGCGCTGAATGATATCTTCATAGAAGTATTCCAGCCGGTATTCACTTGGCAGTGGAGTATTTTTTATCATTTGGGCAACCTCTATTTCATCTTCTTTCAAGAAGCGGTATTTGCCCTCGGTCATTTGAATGATGTTCTTATCAACCAGGTTGTTCAGTACTTTTTCTACTTTATCCTGCATTTCCTGTTTAGGCGTGTCCACTGCTTCGAGCATCAGCAGGGAAATGTTTTCAACACTTGCCGGAAAGTTGATGCTTTTGCTTTCGCCCAGATTGGAAATCATAAAAAGGCTGTTAACAACCCTTCTGGCAAACTCATCACTTTGTACCTCCTTTATCTTATATGCCCTGTCAAGAATATTTCGCGCCAGGTGTGTGAGGTTTTTCATGAGCTGCTCATTAAAGAACAGATCAAAGGGAACAAAATACCCTACTTCTTTGTCCTTACACAGCTTGGCAGTATAATGCGTAATACCGAGAATAGCACGTTCAGTATTTTTGACGCCTTCGCCAACATAACCTACATTGCTAAATGACTCAAACACATCTGAAACCAACCTGAACTGGTAAGGAATAAAGGGGTATGTGAGGGTAAAGTCATTCCGGTTTTCAAAGTTTTGGTATAAGTCGTGGTCAAGCACAAACTGGTTTTCAATACCGCCCTTGTTTGCTTTATAGTAATCATTGAGCAGCCCGATACCTTCTGATTTTTTGTCAAGCACCCTTTTTTTGGTAATAAAAGCGGCATCCTGGCTTTCGAGCGAGATCATGGTTTCAAATCGTCCGAATATTTTACCAAAATCCTCCGTTTGGTCATCGGTATTATTGATCAGGTTTGATAATTCCTGCTGTGCTGTGCAAACAACCCATACACGGGGACCAATTTTGGATCCAATCTCTTCAACGATGGTTTGAAGATTTAGCAGCAGGGTAGTGTCTGATCCAATGTACTGCGACACTTCATCAATCAGAAAAATGAGCCTGTGTTCATCTGTTTTGTCCTGTAGATAATCCTTGAGCTCAGCGATGAGAAATTCAATGGTGTAGTCCTGGCTTTTATTCATGATGGTTGACTTCAAAGCCTGCTTGTCAATATTAGGATCAAATTCGGCAGCAATGTCGATGATTTTGTCCAGGTACATCCGTGAAAAACGAATTTGGTTGCCTTCCCAGGTTTCATTAAAAGTGCCTTTTACGCTCTCCTTAAATTGGTCAAAAGCACCGGATTTATCGAGTGGTTTTTCCAGGTAAAGCGCCAGAGCAATGTTTGTATTGTTATAGCCTCTAAACTGGTTCAGTTGGTTGAGCAATACACGGGTAATACGCTCCTTGGAGTCATTATTATCTGATACTGCATCAATATTGAAGATAATTTCTTCCAAAGTGAGTTTAGCGAGCCTGTTTTGCAGCACTGTTACCAACCCGATATTGGGTTCATCCAGCGGGTCAAGCTTCCCAAGAGATTCCTTAAACATTTCGAAGGCTTTGGGGCTATATTGCTCCTGTAAACAATAATACAAGTACTTGATAAAATGTGACTTACCACTGCCATAGTAGCCGCTTATCCACACGCCTGTCTTGCCTTCCTTCTTGTTGGCAAGAGCATTGAGGAATTTGTACATATTTCTGGTAATGGCTGGTGTAAATACATATTCCTCAATTTCTTGGTTAACGGAATATTCATCCATTTCACTTACTACAACAGCCGGATTGATTCTTCTGTTGATATCCTTGCTAAACAGGTCTCTGATGTACATATCTATTGTTTTTTTTCTGTTATTCTCCTAAAAGGATGTTAAGGTTATTGGCTCGGTACATATGATCGTCATCCAAAAGTCCAAATAAGCTGTATTTCGCATGGTTGTATGTTCCCGGATAAAACAGCAGTATCTTGAACTGCTTGATTAGTCGTTCTGTTTTTTTAAGAAATTCAGAAGCGCGTAAATAAGGGAAGATGCTCCCTACACCATATATAATAAGGTACACTCTTTTTTCTTCGGCAGGGTTGAAGTAGTCGTTGATTTTATTTTCAAGATAATTGAAGAAGTCACCATCACTGATTTCATCCCTTATCCAGGCAAAAGCCTCTTCAGCATCTTCCTTTTCCTTTTCGGTTATGAGTTCAAAGAGGCTGGTTCCGGTAAAAGCTTTGTTTTTCAGGTAATCTATAAATTCATGGTAAATATTAATAACCATGCAGTCGAGGAAGTTATTGGGGCGTTTAAGTTTTTGGCTGAGTAGCAACAATTGCTCCCTGATTTCATACTCCTGTTCGGGCTGATAGGTATAAATATATGCAGGAAAAAAGAGGTTTCCGGTATCAGGCTCTTGAAAACCTTTGTCAGCCATCAGGTCGTAAAGTTTGTCAATATTAATCATGGATTGATAATTTCATTGCGTTCAGCTTCATTCATTAACAGCGCTTCCAAAAACCAGGCATCCCCATTGGCTGCAATGCGACGAAGAATAGTAGGGCTGAATTCTTTTTTATGTAGTTTTCCATCCTTATTCATTCCCAGTTCCTTTAGCATTGCCATAACAGCTGATGATAACTTACTTATGCTGAGAGGACTAAGATTTTCTAACTCATGGTGCTTGTCCATTTGCTTGTACAAGTAATTTTTGAAATCAGGAGCACCAATTTCAAAGTCGAGGTGATGCCATTTATTTAGCACTGTATCAAGCATAAACTCAGTAATCAGCAAATACTGCTTACAAGCAGCATAAAATAAAATGAGCAGTTTGTCAGTTTTGCTGCCATTTATATAACGCTCAATGAGTTGAGAGTCCTCAAGGCTCCTAAGACGTTTAACAACTTCATTGCCAAGTCTTTTCTTGGATGCTTCGGAATTAACAGGTAATGCGCTGTAATCAAGCTTCTTTTGGCTCAAAATGAATGACTCAACATCATCAATCTGTCTGACAAGAGCCTCTGCTTCTTTAAAAAGTAATGAGCCCCCTGCGCTAAAAGCGGTGCTGTATGTAGTTCTTTTCATGCTATCAGGCAATGTAAGAATTTGTTGATGTTGTAATCTATGAATACAACCTCCAGAAAGGTTGATAATAGGCGAACAAATATAAGCAAATGGTTGGTTTATGGAGATTGCGGAAAGTGGTTATCTTTAAATTTCTCATCCGAAAAAAGTATAAAATTTGAAGGCTTTCTGAATTATTTTTGAGAAGAGGTATGCTACATACGCTGTTAATCAGCTTTTCAAAAGACAAATTATGTATCATACCTGTTTTAGCATGGCAATAAATAAGAAATTATCAATGGCAAGAAATTATACTGAATGAATCAGGTAACACAAATCTACTTGAGTGAACCAGGATTAGCTTCTGAAAAATGAAACTTGAAATAACGCTGCTGCATTGATTAAAAATGAGCTGTTTAAGATTTGTATTATTTGTTTAAATGAATGATAAGATGATAGTTGATATGCTAGCTTGCAAAGGGTTCGAAATAGATTCCCTGAAACCCTTTATAATATGTTACGGTTTTTTGCACGAAATGACCAGGATAAGGAAAACCGCAAACACGGGACAAGAAAATGATATATCCATCATTTAATAAATGAAGAAATTAGCTTCTTTTCTGATTACGATAAGAATTAGATAGACATTGTGTTAATGAAAAAACCAGCTACCATTGA
>JAQVEI010000349.1 GCA_028697695.1 Lentimicrobiaceae bacterium | reverse complement strand
TGCTTATCGGAGCCCCCACCATTGGCCGCGATGTGGGGCCGCGGCTGTCTGCACGACTTGTAACCGGACTCACGGCCGATTGCACCCGCCTGGAGATTGGTGAGCAGGGTGAATTGTTGATGACACGTCCCGCTTTTGGAGGCAATCTGATGGCAACCATAGTAAGCAAAGACCACCGTCCTCAAATGTCGACAGTGCGACCCGGAGTGATGCAAAAACTGGATCCCGATAATCTTCGCAACGGAGAAATTGAAATACTGGAAGTGGCGTTTGATAAATCCAAATTCAGGGTAAGACTGCTGGAGAATGTAAAAGCCAAACAGCAATTGAAAGATATTGCAGAGGCCAAAATTCTGGTATCTGCCGGACGTGGAGTCAATTGTGCCGAAAATCTGGATAAACTTAAAGAATTGGCCGATATGCTTGGTGCTGAAGTAGCTGCATCGCGGGCAATGGTTGACGCCGGAATCGTGCCTCAAAACCGGCAGGTCGGACAAACCGGTAAAACAGTCCGGCCCGACCTGTATTTCGCATGTGGTATCTCAGGTGCTATTCAGCATCTGGCCGGAATGGAGGAAAGTGGGTATATCGTAGCCATCAACAAAGATAAGTATGCTCCCATTTTTAAGGTAGCAGATTTGGGTATTGTGGGAGACGGAAACACCATTATTCCTAAACTTACCGAGCGGCTTAGAAAAGAGATGAACCGGTAAACCGGGATTCACGCTTTATATGCATCGGAAAGATTCGGCAGAGAGCTACTCTGTAAGCTCAGGTGAAGGGTGTGTCTGATTGTAAATCGGTGTTGTTTTGCAAACCCGGGTAAAATTGCTGTTTGTGGCAAAGGGCAGGCTCCGTATCAAAAAAAATAGATTTGCTATTCTTTTACATTCTTTTTCAATATTTTATTGTTTATAAGTTTGTTGAAAAAGAAATAATATTTACCTTTGCACCCCTTTTAAAAGGATAAGTTTGTTATGTAGAAGGCCGTAACCCGAAACATATCAGGCTGTTCCGGATAAAAAGGCATAGCCGTAGGTGATTGATTCTCATGCCCGTGAATGAATTGCGGAGGCGGTTTGTAAATATTTTTCATGTTAATTTTTAACAAAATGAACACATTGAGTTATAAAACATTGTCAGCAAAACCTGACAATATCCAAAAAAACTGGGTATTGGTTGATGCTGAAGGCCAGACACTTGGCCGGCTTTCGAGCAAAGTAGCCAATCTGCTTAGGGGTAAGCACAAAACCAACTTCACCCCTCACATGGATTGTGGCGACTATGTAATTGTGATCAATGCTGAGAAGATTCAGCTCACGGGCAAAAAAATGACAGATAAGGTTTACGTGCGTCATACCGGTTATCCGGGTGGTCAGCGTTTTACTACTCCCCGCGAGTTGATGTTAAAGCATCCTGAACGCATTATTGAACATGCAATAAAAGGCATGCTGCCGGGCAACAGGCTGGGCAGTGCGCTGTTCCGTAACCTTAAGGTGTATGTTGGTCCTGAGCATCCGCATCAGGCACAACAGCCACAATTGATCAACCTAAATTCTATTAAATAATCATGGAAGTAATCAACACCCTCGGCAGAAGAAAGAAAGCCATTGCCCGTATCTATTTAAAAGATGGTAATGGTGTTATTACGGTGAACGGAAGGGATTACAAAGAATATTTTCCTACCGGAACACTACAATACGTGGTGACCCAGTCGCTCGAAATAGCTGATTCGACCAGTAAATTTGATATTAAGGCCAACATCGACGGAGGCGGCATCAACGGACAGGCAGAAGCACTGCGTTTGGCCATTTCCAAAGCCTTATGTGAACTGGATCCTGAAAATCGCCCTCCCCTCAAAGCAAAAGGTCTGCTGCGAAGAGACCCCCGCATGGTGGAAAGGAAAAAACCAGGTCAGAAGAAAGCCCGTAAGAAATTCCAATTCAGCAAACGATAATTTTCGATTGTGTTTAGTATCTAAATTGCCGCGACTTTACGCTTTTATGGCGGTTGCCTGAACTGTAAACTACCCGGTGATTGATTTTCACAGAATGTAAACAACTAATAAAATAATTAATGGCAAGAACAACTTTTGACGAATTGCTGGATGCTGGTTCGCATTTCGGTCACCTTAAACGGAAATGGAATCCAAACATGGCGCCATACATCTTTATGGAGCGCAATGGTATCCACATTATTGACCTCTATAAGACAATCGCTAAAATAGATGAAGCGGCTGCCGCGATGAAACAAATTACCAAATCGGGGAAGAAAGTCCTTTTCGTTGCTACCAAGAAGCAGGCTAAGGAAATTGTAGCAGAAAAAGTCAGCTCGGTGGGTATGCCCTATGTTACCGAGCGTTGGCCCGGTGGTATGCTGACCAACGTTGCCACCATCCGCAAGGCAGTGCGCAAGATGTCATCTATCGATAAAATGATTACCAGTAACAGTTTTACCGTACTCTCAAAACGTGAACGCCTTCAGGTAACACGTGAACGGGCAAAACTCGAAAAAAACCTGGGCTCTATTGCTGATTTGAGCCGTTTGCCCGCGGCAATTTTCGTGGTTGATATTGTTAAAGAACACATCGCAATTGCAGAAGCACGTAAACTCAATATCCCTACTTTTGCGATAGTGGATACCAATTCAGACCCACAACTGGTTGACTTTCCGATTCCTGCAAACGACGACGCTTCAAAATCTATCGCGCTTATCCTTTCCAAAATGGTTGAGGCCATTGAAGAAGGTTTGACCGAGCGTAAGATGGATCGTGATAAGCGGGCCGAAGATGAGCAGGAGGATTACGAAAGCAGAGAGCGCCGCTATGACGTGGATGAAGACGATGACGACCTGCCTGCCGGCAATGAGCGTTTAAGATCTAAACCCGTAGCGGGTGAAGATAGTGGCGATGAAGGCCGCTCCCGCAAACCAGGTACACGTCGTCCCATAGGTCGTAAAACCGGTGGACCACGTAAGTAATTTTTCAATCATCTTTTAAATTTTAACTTTATGGCTAATATAACTGCAGCTGATGTGAATAAGCTGCGCCAGATGACTGGTGCCGGTATGATGGATTGCAAAAAAGCCTTGCAGGAAAACGATGGCGATTTTGAAAAAGCTACCGATTATCTGCGTAAAAAAGGACAAAAACTGGCTACCAAACGTGCCGACAAGGACGCAAACGAAGGTATTGTGCTTGCACGCGCCAATGATGATGGTAGCTACGCTGCCATTTTCATGCTCAATTGTGAAACCGATTTTGTAGCTAAAAATCAGGAATTCGTTGATTTTACAAACACGCTGATGGCCAAAGCCATTGAAAAACAACCTGAAGACATCGGGCAATTTAAAGCTTTGGATCTGAATGGCAGAAGCGTGGAAGAAAACATCACGGATATGGTTGGCAAAACTGGCGAAAAAATGGAGCTTGCTCACTTTGAAAGCATTCGGGCCGAAAGTGTATATGCATATAACCATCCCGGTAACCGACTGGCCACCATAGTGGGATTCAATAAAAAAGGGCTTGAAAAACTTGATCAGGCGGGACATGAAGTTGCCATGCAGATTGCTGCTATGGCGCCTGTAGCAGTTGATCAAAAAGGTGTTTCCACCGATGTTATCGACCGTGAAATGGAAATAGGTAGGGAACAGGCCCGTCTCGAAGGCAAAGCTGAAGAAATGATTGAACGCATTGCCCAGGGCAAACTCAGTAAATTTTTCAGAGAAAATACCTTGTTGAGCCAGGAATTTGTGCGTG
>JAQVEI010000008.1 GCA_028697695.1 Lentimicrobiaceae bacterium | reverse complement strand
TATAAAATCGATACTATCGGGATGAACACCCACCTCTTCAAAAGTTTCTCTCAGGGCGGTCTGTGCCAAATCCCGGTCCTGGGGATCTGCTTTGCCTCCGGGAAATGAAACCTGACCGCTATGAATACCTTTATATATGCTTCGCTGAATAAAGACCAGGTTTATCTGTTCTCTCCTTGCATACATTAATATCAATACACCGCTCAACTGTGGAGCAGGGCCATTTTTCCCCAATTTGAGTAATTCCGACCTGTTTGAGGGAGCCAGCCGTTCATGGGCTTCAGCCCCGGGCAGATTATGATCCAACAAACCGGTGAATTCGCTACAAAACCTGGATAAAATTTCAGGCTGCTTCATTTGATGCATAAAAAAATAAAATCATTTTAACGGAGTACAAAGCTACATTTATTGAACGGATTAAGAATGGAATATTTTTTGATAATGGTTTAATGAAACGAATTTTGTAATTTTATGCCTTAATATTTAATTTACACACAAACTTTTCAAACCATTATGACCAAAGAAAAACAGGATATATTTCCCAATCATATAGCAGATTCTGATTATGAAAAGGAATTGATTCTATATAATGACGAAATCAACACTTTTGATTTTGTGATTGATTCATTGGTGGATGTAGTTGGTCTGGAGTTACTTCAGGCAGAGCAAATTACAATGATCGTTCATTTAAAAGGGAAAAGCGGTATCAAGTCGGGCTCCTTCACCGAACTCATGCCCCCCTATAATGCATTAACTGACAGAGGTTTAACAGTATCCATCGAATAATCAAACACTCTATGAAAACAATTATTTCATCCCTGACATTATCAGTCCTGCTTTTGGTTACTTCCTGCTCCAAAGTACCTATAACGGGTCGGCGACAATTTAATGTAGTACCAGACAATATGATTACCGAGATGAGCCTCTCGAGTTACAATCAATTTTTAAGTGAGCATAATGTAGTTCCGGCATCCAATGATCAGGTTAAAATGCTCAGGAGGGTTGGCCAACGTATCTCCACTGCTGTGGAGGATTATTTCAGAAACAATGGCATGGCCGATGCTGTAAAAGGATATAAGTGGGAATTTAACCTTGTTGAAAGTCCTGAGGTTAATGCCTGGGCCATGCCGGGCGGTAAAGTAGTTTTTTATACCGGTATACTGCCCTTAACCAAAGATGAGGCAGGTATAGCAGTTGTAATGGGCCATGAGATAGCTCATGCCGTTGTAAACCATGGCGGTGAACGAATGAGTCAGCAGTTGGCCATTGCCCTGGGAGGCGTTACTCTGGATGTAGCTCTGCAAAAAGAACCGGATCTTACCCGCAATATCTTTAATACGGTATATGGGGTCGGCTCGCAACTTGGCACCCTGGCATATTCGCGGACACACGAATATGAAGCCGACAAACTTGGAATGGTCTTTATGGCTATGGCTGGATATGACCCACACCGTGCTGCCTCATTTTGGCAGGAAATGGCTGCATTGGGCGGACAGGCACCACCTGAATTTCTTAGCACTCACCCCTCAAATGCTAACCGGATTAAAGAAATAAACAAATATATGCCCACTGCAATGAAATATTTCAGGTGAAATCAATTTTATTCATTCTTATAGCTTACATTTGTACGGCATTAACAAAGCTGTAAGAAAATGTCTCTTACCCTTATAATTGTACTTATCCTCGCGGGATTGGTTTTTCTTATACTCGAAATGCTTGTCATTCCAGGCACAACCATCATAGGTTTGTCAGGCTTCGCCCTTATTGTTTTCTCAATATGGGAATCATATCATTCAATGGGTACGCCAATGGGCCATTATATTCTGGCGGGAACCATTTTTTCAGTTATCCTTACTTTTTATCTGGCGTTAAAATCAAAAACCTGGGACAAACTTATGTTGCATACCGCAATATCGGGTAAGGTAAACGAAATAGATACCGTTGCTGTTCAGCCGGGCGATGAAGGGAAATCCATTTCACGGTTATCGCCAGCGGGTAAGGCATTAATAAATAATGAAATGTATGAGGTGCACACCAATGGAGAATTTATAGATCAGGAAATGCCCATAGTTGTAACGCACTTTAGTGATAATAAAATTTTTGTAACACGTAAACCCTGAAACACATGGATCCTAATTTTGTTGTGATTATTGCCATTGGCATTGCTTCTTTGTTTGGTTTGTGGATAATATTTTATTTTATCCCGGTTGGATTATGGTTCTCGGCCTTGTTGTCGGGAGTGCGTATTTCGTTGCTTCAACTTGTTTTTATGCGTTGGCGTAAAGTTCCGCCATCAGTAATCGTAACAGCAATGATTAATGCCACCAAAGCAGGTCTCTCGCTTACGCGGGATGAACTGGAGGCACACTATCTCGCTGGGGGGAGAGTAAAGCTTGTTGTTAATGCGCTTATCTCTGCCGATAAAGCCAATATCCCGCTGAATTTCAAATCAGCTACAGCCATTGACCTGGCAGGACGTGATGTATTTGAAGCCGTTCAGATGTCGGTTAATCCCAAAGTTATCAGTACTCCACCGGTTGCTGCCGTTGCTAAAGATGGTATTCAGCTTATAGCCAAGGCCCGGGTAACCGTGCGGGCAAACATTCGCCAGTTGGTGGGTGGTGCCGGCGAAGAAACTATTCTGGCAAGGGTAGGAGAGGGGATAGTATCATCCATCGGATCCGCGGATTCTCACAAAAGTGTACTCGAAAATCCAGACTCAATTTCTAAGGTAGTATTGGCCAAAGGCCTGGATTCCGGCACCGCATTCGAAATTCTTTCAATTGATATTGCCGATATTGATGTGGGGAAAAATATCGGAGCCCAGCTACAAATGGACCAGGCAAATGCCGATAAAAATATTGCTCAGGCCAAAGCAGAAGAACGCCGTGCCATGGCTGTGGCAAATGAACAGGAAATGAAAGCCAAAGCACAGGATGCCAGGGCAAAAGTAATTGAAGCCGAAGCAGAAATACCCAAAGCCATTGCCGATGCGTTCCGCTCGGGAAATCTTGGACTCATGGATTATTATAAATTTCAAAACATACAGGCCGATACCCGTATGCGTGATACCATAGCTGAACAACCCAAAAATAAATCAGGGCAGCGTGGTGATCAACCGCTTAAATAAAGTAATTGATGCACAGCCTGAAAACGCCCTCAACCGGGCGTTTTTTTATCTGACTTAAACTTTTTGAATAAAGCGAGGTTATCATTGTGATATAAAAGTGGTAAGATGCCCGGCATAAATCAATCGGAACGTGAGCTTATTATCAACAGCTACCGTGCTTTGTTGGAAGTTACGGAGCCGCTGCTTGACCGGGATAAATCCAGGCATCTGAAGGCGGCTTTTATCATTATGCTTAATGCTCACCAGAGAAGTTTGTATGCAGATACGGAACCCTACTTTTTACATTCTGTTGCCGTAGCCAGGATTGTAGCACGCGATATGGGGATGGGCTTCACAAGTGTACTTGCATCCCTGCTGGCCGGTGCCTCACCCGGTAATAAAGAAATCAACGAATTTATTACCACATATAACTACAAACAGTTGGGCGTTATACTGAATAAGCTCGAAGTACTGTTGCAACTTCCCACAGAAAAAGTGCCTACCAATGCAGAGCATTTCATCAGTCTGGTGCTTTCCCTTGCCGATGATATTCGTGTCATCCCTATTCTTTTGGCCGACAGGCTGCAATATATGCGAAATATTAAGGTTTTACCTGCAAATGTTCAGGCATCCATTGCCAGTCAAACAGCCAATTTATATGCTCCGCTTGCCCACAGGCTTGGCCTGTATCGAATTAACGCTGAGCTGGACGAACTGTCATTGAATTATACCGATCCGGATACCTATCAGCAATTAAAATCGCAAATCAATAAAATAGAAAGCAAAGAAGCAGCCTTCTTTGAATCATTCCTGCAACCTGTGCATGCAGAACTGAAACGCTTTGGTTTACAATATGAAATAAAAAAACGAACCAAATCCATATCTTCAGTATACAAAAAAATGCAAACCCAGCGTATTGCGCTAAATGAAGTTTACGATCTGTTTGCGATTCGAATCATTTTAGACAGCAAACCTGATGAAGAACAGGCTGACTGCTGGAAAGCATACACTGCTGTGACCTCAGTATATGCCCCCGAACCCAAACGATTAAGAGACTGGATTACCCTGCCCCGCAGAAATGGGTATGAATCATTGCATATTACTGTTCAGGGCAAAGACGGCCGTTGGGTTGAAGTGCAGATAAGAACATCACGCATGGATTTTAACGCCGAGATGGGCAATTCAGCACACTGGAGGTATAAAGGCAGCGAAGGAGACCAGGAAACCTCCGAATGGCTCAACTCTATCAGGCAGGTACTTGAACATCCTGAAGGCCTGGATAGCAATTTGCCAAACAAATATTCGGATAAAGCAAACGCCACTATTTATGTATTTACCCCCGAAGGGGACGTAAAAAAATTAAAATCCGGAAGCACAGTTCTCGACTTGCCTTTCAAATACATACCAACCTGGGTGCACACTGTTCAGGAGGAAGGGTAAACCGGAAGATAGTTCCCATAAAGCATAAATTGAAAAGTGGGGATATGGTGGAAATAATTACCTCACGCAATCAAACACCAAATATTGACTGGTTGAAGTGGGTGGCAAGTCCCAGATCGAAAAACAAAATAAAAAAATATCTAAAAGAAGCTGAATTTAAACAGGCGGAAATTGGGAAAGACATCTTTAAACGTAAACTCAATCAGTTAAAAATAACCAATTTAGACGATGCCGCCGGTAAAGTTGTTGATCATTTCAAGCTTTCAGGCGTGCTGGAGCTGTATCAGCGATTGGCTGAAAATAAAATAGAAGCTTCGGCACTTAAAGATATTTTGACTGGAAATGTCAAGCCAATCGAGGGCAGGCCGGAGTCGCTGCCCATCAGTTCAAAACCGGCGAATCGTCCCGACCGGACAGCAGAAAATCTTATTATCGTAAATCAAACCTCTCAGATAGCAGGATACAAACTTGCAAAGTGTTGCAATCCGGTTATGGGAGATAAGATTTTTGGCTTTGTTACCGTAAGTGAAGGCATTAAAATTCACCGAAGCTCCTGTCCAAATGCTGCACGACTTAAAATCAAATATCCGTACCGGATAATGCAGGCTGAATGGTCAACCCCGGTAGAAGGTAGCTATTTTTTGACTGATGTAAAAGTTAGCGGCTACGATCAGCTTGGCATACTTAATACAATAACAAACTTAATATCCAATGAATTAAAGATGGATGTACGCTCCATTTCACTCAACAGCAAAGCGGGTAAGTTTGAAGGCACCATCAGTGTAAGCATTCGCGATAAAAAACAACTCGAATTTCTACTTAAAAAACTGTTAACCATAAAAGGGGTTACTAAAGTTAACCGGTTGTCAGCTTCTTCATATATTTAAACAATCAGCAGAGACGTAATTTAAAGCTATTTTATTGCCCCAATTGCAGGGTATCTTTAAGCCTTTCTTACAGCAACACAGCTTTGAGAGTTATTAACAATTGTTGATAAGTCCCGTTAGTATTATGTTGAAAATTAATCTCTTAAAACACTTGACAAGGGGCTTAAAATGTTGTATCTTTGTTTCATCAGGTGAGAGATACGGTTAGAAGCCCGTCTGGTTATACCGAAAAATATCGCAAGATTGATCGACGAAAACCTAAATTTTTCAACCTTACAAACTGCAAAGAATGTAATGATTGTAAAAATTGAAAAACGTGGTCCGTTAAACTCCGAAATTTCAACCCCGAGTTGATATTTGCGGAAACGGTTAACAAAAGCGCAACACCTTTATGGTAAAAACGCAAAGTATCATACCGAAACAGTAACCTGAGGTCATACTCTAACTACGGTTTTAGTAATGACGAAAGGGAAACAACTCAGCAAGAGTAGTTTCCCTTTCTGTATTTATTTAACCTGCCATCACTAAAAATAAAATTTTATATACATGTTTTTTTAATCAATTATGTCCCTTGAAGCTGCATTACTTCGGGAGCACTCCCGTTCAAATACTGATTTTCTGACAAACTATATACTCCGGAATCCTGAAATGTTTGAGGAGTTGTGGATAATTCTCTTAAAAAATGAAGACCCACTGAGCCGCAAGGCTGCCTGGGTGGCAGATTATTGTGCTGAAATCCGGCCGGATTTAATCGTGGAGAGGGTAGAAGAGCTTGCACAAAAAGTAAGCACTTTCAAAAGTGATGGTCTGAAACGGCATGCCTTACGGATGCTGTCACGAACAACATTGCCGGTTCAAAACCTGGGCTACCTGATTGATGTGTGTTTTAAATGGTTGGAAAATAAAAGCGAAACTGTAGCCGTAAAAGTTTATTGCATGCTTATTCTGAGTGAAGTATGCAAACAACTTCCGGAACTTACCAATGAATTGCTGGATATCATCAATATTCAAATGCCTGAGGCCACTCCGGGTTTCAAAACTTGTGGGAAAAAGATAATCAAACAATTAAGTAAGACGTAAAGAAAGGACTGATATACTAATCGCCTGGCAGTAAACTTTAACTCACCAGAAAATAGGCTGTCTGACTCAATATCAATCATCGGGAGAAAGTCGCACCTGCGAATAGGACAAAAACTTGTATTCGTTCTATTTGTTCATAAGATAGTTGGCAACAGCATGATAAGCCGGTAAACTGGTGGGGTCGTTTTTTGAATTTTTAGCCTCAGGATGAGAGGCAAATCTAACAATGACCATTTCTGCTTTGGGATCGATGTAAATAGTTTGACCGTGAACGCCACGTGCAGCAAAGGCCCCATGATCATTATTCAATACCCACCACATTTTCCTGTAACTCCAGTTTTTAAGGAATTGCCGGTCGCCACCATGCATAATATCCTCTACGAGTTCAGCAGGTAAGATTTGTTGATTGTTGAAACTTCCCTTGTTACAAATCATTTCGCCAAACATAGCCATATCACGTAGGTTCGCGCTGAGACCGCCACCGGCAAATGCTATTCCTGCACCGTCAATCTGGTAATATCCATCATAATGGGTTCCCAGAGGTTTCCATATCCTTTCAGATAATAATTCCGGAATGGACTTTCCGGTAACGCTTGAAATAATCCATCCCATTACATCTGTATTGATGGTTTTATAGCTAAAAACCTCTCCATGATTGCCATCTTTTTGAACCGTTTTTAGATATTCATAATAATTTGATGGCTCTGAGTCTGCATTCGCTTTTGTGAAAGGGTTGCCGGCAGATGAGAATGACCATATCTCAGCATTGGGGTCAGAATAATCTTCACTGTACTTTAAGGCTGTGGTCATATCCAATATTTCGCGAATTGTTGCATCTCCAAAAGCTGAATTATTTAGGTCAGGCACATAATCCGCCCCGGTGTTATGTTCATTCAGCAGGCCTTCTAAAACCAACAATGCACCTAGTGTACCGGTAAATGTTTTGCTTACCGACATTGCAGCATGAATTCCGTCGCTTTTGAGGGCGCCAAAATATTGTTCATATACGATTTTTTCCTGGTGCAAAATCAGTATTCCATCTGTATAGTTCGCCAGCAGTGATTCTTTCCAGGTCATTGTCTCCGCTTTATCCCGAAGAATAAATGTGACTGTGTCAATATTTTTATCAAGCTTAAGTTCAAATTTTATATTGATTGGCTGGATCAGACTTTACTATGGTGGTGGGCATGAACTGACGCATGTGACATACGCTGTATCGTAAAGCGGGAAATTTAAAAAAGCTCCCGTCAACAGCAGAAATGATCTTATCATCAGGGGGTGGAAATCCTTGCATCCAGCCCATCTTTACCGGATTCGATTCTATTGCATCCGGTTGCACCTGAGCGCTCAAATGCAGGCTTAGGAGCATCAGGAACAATGATCCGAATATTATTTTCATATCTATATGTATATTGGTTCACTAAGAAGCCACGGCACAAGAAGGTAAATTATATTATGGGAGCACCTGACTATTCCTCAGTATCATCAGCCGGCTCGTTATCTACGTATGCATCATCGGATGTATCTTTTTCTTCATCCGCATCATCAGCAATGTCATCATCCTGAAATCCCCTGGTATCTATTTTAACCGGAACTTTAACCAGATAGCTGGCCTCGTCCGTATCTACCGTAATGGCGTAAAAGAATTCTTCGCCACGGGTTTTCACCTTGATAACACTATTTGAATACCCCAGCGGGTATTTCAATCTGATTGCATCCAGAACCTCCTGAGAAAGGTTGTTATAACTTACAATCACACGCTTTTTATCCATAAAAATTAAGTTTTTAAAAAAGTTTACAATAATACATCAGATATTTCAAAGTTTGATTTTTAGACGAATAAATCCCAAAGAATTTATGAAAAATTAAGTGTGAAAACCTGAGCGGTGCGGTTTGTATTGTATATATGCAGCTCTGCCTGCTTGCTTTCGTTGTTAGGCATTGTTGAATATATCATTTGTTCGTTAATACGTCCCTGTCCGCCAAAATCCGGATTGTCAGAATTTAAGACCAACGTATAATCACCGGCTTCAGGTACGGGAAAGTGGTAGTCGAAAATACTGTTAAACGGATGAAAGTTAAAAACAAAGATTAAATCTCCCCGGTAAAAGGCTATGGTTTTATTATGATCATCAATCAACAATTGGTTTGCAAATTCATAGTCGAACACTTTGTGGGTTTTGATAAGTTCAATCATCTTTTTATCAAAATTATTCAGAAACATGTACTTCAATGCTTTGTTCTCAACCAACGACCATTGCCGGCGGGCGTTATGGAAACTCCAGTTGTTCCCTTCACGGGGAAAATCAATCCACTCCGGATGACCAAATTCATTACCCATAAAGTTGAGGTAAGCCTGCCCACCCAATGAAATGGTGAACAAACGAATCATTTTATGCAATGCTATTCCGCGTTCAATCACAATATTTGAATCCTCTATCCCCATATGCCAATACATTTGTTCATCCATAAGCCTGAACGCCAATGTTTTATCACCAACTAAGGCCTGATCGTGAGATTCTGCATACGCGATTGTTTTAACCTGTGGCAAACGATTGCTCAATACAGCCCACATTTCACCAGGACTCCAGTCTTCATCTTTGTACTCTTTGAGGAGTTTAATCCAAAAATCTGGAATCCCCATGCCTAACCTATAATCAAATCCAATTCCACCTGCTTTAATGGATGCTGTTAAACCGGGCATTCCGGTAACATCCTCGGCAATGGTTATGGCCAAAGGCTTGATTTGTTTGGTGAGATAATTGGCCAGTTGAAGGTAAGTTACGGCATCCCATTCTACACCTTCACGGAAATATTGCTCGGGCGTCGAAAAGGTGATGTTTCCATGATGAAAATACATCATTGAGCCTACACCATCGAAACGAAAACCATCAAAGTGAAATTCGTTGAGCCAATACTTAATATTAGAAAGCAGGAATTGTAAGACTTCGGTACGGCCGTAGTCAAATAACAGGGAATCCCATTGCGGGTGAATGCCCCGCTCGCCGGCATGTAGATATTGATTTCCAGACCCATCAAAATCATTCAAACCTTCATAAACATTTTTAACAGTATGAGAATGAACCAGATCCATTATGACAGCAATTCCCATGGAATGTGCAGTTTTTATAAGGTTCTTTAGATCCTCGGGCGTACCAAATCTGGAAGATGGTGCATAAAAATTAGCTACATGATATCCAAAAGAACCATAATAGGGATGCTCCTGAATGGCCATCAACTGTATGGCATTGTAACCCAGGTCTTTAACTTTTGGTAAAACTGTCTTAGTAAATTCATTGTAGGTGCCCACGCCGGCTTTTTCCTGAGCCATACCCACATGGCATTCATAGATAAATAGCGATTGGGTATGATCCATTTCGAAATTATCATCGTTCCAATCAAACTGATCAAACCATAGCTGTCCGGCAAAATCTTTGGTAGCCTCATCCTGAATTACTCTTCGAATATAGGCTGGAATACGCGGACGTATAATTTCATTGGCCTTTACAAAGGTTTTTATTTTGCTCCCATGAACAAACGAATTTTTAAATCTCTTTGCATCCAAAAATAATTCCCAAATGCCGTTTTCTATGCGTGTAAGCGGATGTGCATAGGGATCCCAGTTATTAAAGTCACCGGCAAGCCACAATTGTTGGGCATGAGGCGCCCATTCACGGTAATACCATCCACCTTGATGAGCATCGTAATTAATTCCGAAGTATTTATAAGCATCGGCAAATTTCGAAATACTGCCGTATGTCTCCGTGATAAAGGAGAGCCGATTTAAAAAACGATCATACCGAAGACGAATATCTGAGGCAACCGGAATAAGCCAGGAATCATTTTTTACTATTTGCGGGATATCCATTTCTATTAATTCAAAATAATGAGGTGTAACAATCCATTTTAAATTCAGTTCACTACTGTTCACAATATATTTGAACGCTCATGTTTGCACGGTAAAGATAATTCATTGAATCGTAGCTGTGGCAGCCGAATGTAAATTATCCAATTGTAACATAATTAATATTATGTCAAATTACAGTTTTTGCTATCTAAACGCCTGCACCCCACTATTGAGCAGTTATTTTGAGCCTAGGTGCATTCATCCTGCTAATTTAAACATGATTTAAGTTAAATTCAAAATAATAAAACCGGCCACATGAAATGCAGCCGGTTTTATTATTTTTAGAGTTATTTAATTCTAATTGTTTAACAACTCGTCTATTTCCTTCATCTTATCATACATTTGAAGCCGGGTGTAAATTTCTTTTAACGACAACAAAGTATTTCTATCCGTTGGGTCCAGCTCAATAGCTTTTTCAAGATATGGCAATGATTTTCTTAAATATTCATTTGCCTGCTTGATGAGTTCCTCATATTCATTTTGTTGCGAAAATGGCAAGACATTGGCTTCATCCGTTAGTTTTACTGCCCGGTTAACATACAATGCACCGAGATTGTAATTGGCTTCAAAATATTCAGGATTTAGGTCAAGTGCATTTATATACGACTTTTCTGCATTGTCCAGATCATTTATCAACGAATAATTCACGCCTATTGCATAATGTATTGTTGGGTTTAATGGATCTTTATCTATAGCTTCCTGGAGATTATTCATTGCCTTTTCGTTGTCACCCACAGCCAGGTATATATTGGTTTCAGCAATAAGAATATTGAAATCGTCCGGATATTTTGTTTTTCCTTCCTGAATTACATTTATAGCGGCGGTTGTATCTCCTTCTTGCAGATATAATGAAGACAAGGAATTGTAAAGCAACGGTTGCGGATAATTCAGGTCTTTAACTTTTGTATAATATTCTATGGCTTTGGGTAGGTTACCTGCATTTTCTGCAGAAAGAGCCGCGTTAAAATAAGCCAAAGTATCTATTGCGCCAAATGACTTATTCAGCTCCACAGCTTTCTCAAAACTCTGGGTCGCCTGATCAAACTCTTTTGAAGAGTATTGCTGTACTCCCTGATTGTACAATTCCTCACCAATGACCAGCATATTTTGAAGGGCCTCCGTGTAATACTCTTTTTTGGTATCCAGTTCAAGTAGCTTTTGGTAGGATTCATAGGCTTTGTTTAGCGCATCCGGGTCAAGACTTTTGTACTCAGGATTATCACTTCTGTATATTTGAAGATAAATATTCCCTCTATAGAGCCAGGTTTTTGGGTCTTCCATTGTTGATGGATCCTTGATGGTTGGCTCAATGTTACTAAGTGCTTTATCGAGCTTTCCTTTTCGCAGATTGTTAAATGCATCGGTACGCATTGCTTTCTGTGCAAACAGTATGTTCACTGCCAGAATAAGTGTAATCAGCAAGGAGATTCTTTTCATTTTATTACTTTTTTGTGGGATTAACCTGTTAATTGATTGCAAATGTATTTATTGATTTTTAATTATGCAAATTCCGGGCCATTCTCATCATCCTCCGCTTGTTCAGCATCCGGTTCTTCATCCTGATTTTCTTCTTCAACATCGGTTGCAGCAGTGTTTTTAACATTATTATCATCGTCAATATCTTGAGCGTAAACATCCTCCCCTGCATCCATTGTGATCTCATTTTCCTCGTCCATCTCAAGCTCTTCTTCTGCTTCCACCTCAACTTTGGTTACCGCAGCAATGGAGTCGTCATCTCTTAGAGTAATTAGCCTCACTCCTTGTGTTGCGCGCCCCATAACCCTTAAATCTGCAATGCCAAGTCGAATGATTAAGCCAGAGCGATTGATAATCATCAAATCATCAGTATCTGTAACTGCTTCAATAGATATAAGGTCACCGGTTTTTTCTGTTACGTTTATGGTTTTTACGCCTTTTCCACCCCTGTTGGTTATTCTGTAATCTTCTAATTTAGAGCGTTTTCCATATCCATTTTCAGAAACTACGAGAATATCAGCCTGATCGTCCGGCAGGCAAATCATTCCGATAACTTCATCTTTTTTATTGGCCAGCGTTATACCTTTTACGCCCGATGCCAAACGGCCCATAGGACGCACTGTACTTTCATTAAAGCGAATGGCTCTGCCGGAACGCAGGGCAAGCAACACCTCGTTGTTTCCATCGGTTAACCGGGCTTCGAGCAGTTCATCGCCTTCGCGAATGGTGATGGCATTTATACCATTTTGACGTGGCCGCGAATATGCTTCAAGTGAGGTTTTTTTAATAACCCCTTTTTTGGTACATAAGATAATAAAGTTATTGTTGATATAATCCTGGTCTTTAAGGTTTTTCAGATTAATGAAGGCCCGGATTTTATCGTCGGGTTCTATATTTATCAGATTTTGGATGGCTCTACCCTTACTGCTTTTGCTTCCCTCGGGAATTTCATATACCCGCATCCAAAATACTTTACCCTTTTCGGTAAAGAAAAGCATGTAATTGTGCATGGTGGCAACATAGAGATATTCCAAAAAGTCTTCATCCCGGATATCAGAGCCTCTTGCACCCCGGCCTCCCCTATTTTGACGGCGATATTCAGTAAGCATGGTTCTTTTGATATATCCCATATGTGAAATGGTAATCACCACGTTTTCGTCAGCAATGGTATCTTCGATACGGAAGTCGCTGGCTGAATATACGATTTGGGTTTTGCGCTCATCGCCATAACTCTCTTTTATCTCAAGCAATTCCTGCTTGATGATGTCCATGCGCATTCCATGATTGTTGATTACCAGGTTATAATACTCAATCATTTTGAGCAATTCCTCGTATTCACTCCGTATTTTATCTCTTTCCAATCCGGTTAAGCGCTGCAACCTCATGTCGAGAATCGCTCTTGCCTGTATTTCGGTAAGATTAAAACGAGCGATTAGATTTACCCTTGCTTCTTCGGGTGTTTTGGTTGCCCTGATAAGCGCAATTACTTCATCCAGATTGTCGAGTGCTATAAGCAATCCGGCCAAAATGTGCGCCCGTTTTTCAGCTTCCCTCAATTCATATTTGGTGCGTCTGAGTACAACATCGTGACGATGCTCCACAAAGTAATGAATTAACTGTTTGAGGTTGAGCATCATGGGGCGCCCGTTTACCAAACAAATATTGTTAACGCTAAAGGAAGATTGCAGTGGTGTTAACTGGTACAATTTATTTAACACTACATTGGTAATGGCATCTCTTTTAAGTTCAAAGACTATTCGCATGCCGTTGCGGTCCGATTCATCGCGAATATCTGAAATACCTTCAATTTTTTTATCATTTACCAGGTCTGCAACTTTCTTAATCAAATCAGCTTTATTTACCTGATACGGGATGGAATTAAAAATAATGGTTTCATGACTATTGTTGGTTTCAATTTTACTTTCACCCCGCATAACCACTCTTCCCCGCCCTGTTTCGAAGGCTTCCTTAACCCCTTCATATCCATATATAAAACCTGATGTGGGAAAATCAGGTGCCTTAATGTGTTGCATAAGTTCAGCAACAGTGATATCGTTGTTGTCTATAAATGCAACTGTACCATCTACCACTTCCGATAAATTATGGGGTGGCATATTGGTAGCCATTCCAACGGCAATTCCTGATGCACCATTAATCAATAAATTGGGAATCCGGGCAGGCAGTACAACCGGCTCCTGCAGGCTGTCATCAAAGTTATTTTGAAAATCAACGGTGTCCTTGTTGATATCTGCCAGCATTTCTTCTGCAATCTTTCGCAGCCTGGCTTCGGTATAACGCATGGCAGCAGGGCTATCTCCGTCAACGGAGCCAAAGTTCCCCTGACCATCCACAAGTGGGTAACGCAATGACCACTCCTGAGCCATACGAACCATAGCATCGTAAACGGAAGTATCGCCATGAGGGTGATATTTTCCCAGCACCTCTCCCACTATTCTTGCACTTTTTTTATAGGAACGGTTTGAAAGTACACCCAGATCCAGCATACCGTACAGTACACGACGATGAACCGGTTTTAAACCATCCCTGACATCAGGTAAAGCCCGCCCGATGATCACTGACATGGAATAGTCAATGTAAGCCGACTTCATCTGATTTTCAATGTTGACTTTAATTATTTTTTCTTCACCTTCTTGATTTTCCATTCTTGTATTGTATTCAGATTAGCATTTCCGTGACCCTTTTTTAAGGGGGTACGAAGGTACAACTTTTTTGTTTGGCCACCCTCATTAATGAATAAGAAAAATCAGCTTTCGGGGTTTTAATAACATTTCATCAAAAGCATTGGTATAGGTTTAATATATTTGATTTGTCCGACAATTTAAAAGACCTTTTCAAATGGAACCTAAAGAAGTTTTTAAACGCCATATTCCGATTGAATTATTTTAAGTGGGAGTTATTAAAAATTTAAAAGCAAAATAATTCGCCCATTTTCTTAATTCTCATGAAAAATAATTTACTTTTCAGACGTCATTAAATCGAACTTTTCCTTAAACGGCATTGTATTTGATATCATTGATGCTGGTTGAAATAATATTAGTTTAACTTACATACGCATGTTTAAATTATTAGTAATTTTGACCACACAGCCTCAAAAAACGTGAGTTGTTACTGAGTCTGGGAATTTTTAAAAAGATAATACCTTAAATTAAACAGAAGAAAGCGAGAAATCACAATATGGAAGCTAAATTTTCACAACGGGTAAAAGATGTATTGACCTATAGTAGGGAAGAATCGCTGCGTCTGGGAAATGATAAAATTGGTGTTGAGCATTTATTTCTTGGCATCGTGCGCGAAGGTGAAGGCATGGCTATTCAGATCCTGAATATGTTGGGTATAGATACCAATGAAGTGAGGAAGATCATCGAAAAGGCCATTATTTCGGTAGTTAAACGTGACAAAAAGGCAGAAAACCTGCCATTGGTAAAGCAGGCAGAGCGTGCGTTAAAACTTACTTACCTGGAAGCCAAAATGTTTAACAGTGAGCTGATAGGTACCGAACATTTATTATTGGCCATTTTAAAAGACGAAGACAACCTGGTTACCAGCACATTGGATAAATATGGTGTAGATTATGATTCGGTGCGTGAGGAGTTAAAATCCATCATAAGTCACGATGATACCCGTCAGCAACAAGGTACACGCAGCGAATTGCCCGGGAGTACCCCTGACGAAGATCCTGAAGAAAGCCGAAGTTTTGGAGGAGGAGCACGCAAGGTCTCCGACTCAAAATCAAAAACACCGGTACTTGACAATTTCGGACGCAATTTAACCAAAGCCGCGGAAGAAGGTCGCCTGGACCCTATAGTCGGCAGAGAACGAGAACTTGAGCGCATTGCCCAGATACTTAGTCGCCGGAAAAAGAACAATCCGATTCTTATTGGAGAACCCGGCGTGGGTAAATCAGCAATTGCCGAGGGACTGGCACTTAGAATTGTCTCTCGAAAAGTTTCGCGCATATTATTTAATAAGCGTATTTTCACCCTTGACCTGGCCTCATTGGTTGCAGGTACCAAATATCGCGGGCAGTTTGAAGAACGGATGAAGGCAGTATTAAACGAACTGGAAAAAAACCGGGATATAATTTTATTTATCGATGAGATCCACACCATTGTTGGGGCAGGGAATGCTTCGGGTTCACTGGATGCTTCCAATATGTTTAAACCTGCCCTGGCCAGGGGCGAAATTCAATGTATAGGCGCTACCACTCTTGACGAATATCGTCAATACATTGAAAAAGACGGCGCACTGGAACGCAGATTTCAGAAAATTTTGGTTGATCCCACCACTACCGAGGAAACAGTGACCATCTTAAACAATATTAAAGAGAAATACGAAGACCACCATCTTGTAGAGTACGACCCGGAAGCTATAGAGGCTTGTGTTTCACTTACCAATCGTTATCTCTCTGATCGTTACTTGCCGGATAAAGCCATTGATGCTATGGACGAAGCATGGGCAAGAGTTCACATTACCAACATGCAGGTTCCGAACGAAATTATTCAATTGGAGCAGCGCATAGAAGAGATTAAAGAGTTAAAGAACAATG
>JAQVEI010000348.1 GCA_028697695.1 Lentimicrobiaceae bacterium | reverse complement strand
AACAGATGCTGCTGCATGCAATCCAATGGAATGGCTGAAAATATCAATACAAAATCCAAGGGAGAAAGAGGCAATCAGGAGCAGCCATCCGGGTACTTCAAAAGGCAGAAGCAGAATAAAGAGCAAATAAAGCGCCGGATCAATGTATCCGCCAAAGTCAATTTGGTTAAGTATCAGTACCTGAACAGCAACCAATACTATAAAACGCAATATATCCTTAACATAATTATTCTTCATCAATCACATTTTTCCTGAGTTCTTGTTGTTCGGCCTGGTACAGGTTTTGAATAACGTAAACCATACCGAGGCTGTTGAGGTCGGCGGTAAACTTAAATTCAATGGTATAAAAATGATCCCCTTTTTCCATTTCGATGTGACTCACTATGCCTATTGGTATGTCCTGGGGGAAGATGTGGCTATATCCGCTGGTAGTGATGGTGTCACCGATTTTAACCTTTACGTGTGCAGGCAGATCAATAAGCGTACCTGTCATGGGACTTCCTCCCCGCCATACCACGGTACCCATCTGATTGAGGCGATTAATCCGCCCGCTTATTTTAGAATGTTTGTTTAACACTGACATTACCCAGCTAAAATTATCGGAGGTGCTAATGACGGTTCCAACCACACCATCGGCATTAATTACGGCCATGTCACGGATTATGCCCTGTTTGCTGCCTTTATTCAGCATGATGTAGTTGTCGCGATGGTTGGTTGAATTACTGATTACTTTAGCCAGGGTGTACCGGTATTGTACTTGCCCGGTGGTATCGGCAACTTCTACCGAAGTGGTATCGGTATTTAATTGTTCCCGTGTAAGTTGCTGTCGCAGACGGATGTTGTCTGCAGCCAACAGTAAATTTTCATCGCGCAGATGAAAGTAGGAAGTGATGCCCGACCAGGTATTCATGATATTGCCAGTTACCGCATAAGTCATTCGGTTTAGGGTTGCCGCCTGGTAATAACTGTAATTGGCAATCAGAATAAGGGATGCTACCTCCAGCAAAAGAAAGAGGAAGAAAAAGTTATACTTCCAGATAAATGCCAGAATATGTCGCATAGGCAATCAACAAACTCATTTTAGCTGCCGGCGGCTACTATTTGATGAGGAAAGTAAATTTATTAAAGTTCTTTAAAGCTATTCCGGTGCCCCGCGCTACGGCTCTGAGCGGGTCTTCGGCTACATGCACGGGCAATTTGGTTTTCAGGTGCATGCGTTTGTCCAGGCCTCGAAGCATAGAGCCGCCGCCGGCCAGGTATATACCGGTGCGGTAGATGTCTGCAGAGAGTTCAGGAGGGGTCATCTCCAGCGCATTGAGTTCGGCTGCTTCAATTTTGGATATGGATTTGTCCAGGCAGTGGGCAATTTCGGAATAGTTCACGTATATTTCTTTGGGAATGCCCGTAAGCATATCCCTTCCATGTACCGGAAAATCGTCGGGTGGCGAATCAATTTCGGTCATGGCTGCACCTACATTAATTTTTATGGCCTCTGATGTACGTTCACCAATATTTATATTGTGCTGCTTACGCATGTATTCCTCAATATCGGCGTTGAAGTCGTCTCCGCCTATGCGTATGGATTTGTTGTTTACAATACCGCCAAGTGCAATAACGGCTATTTCGCTGGTACCTCCACCTATGTCGATTATCATATTACCGGTGGGTTCCAGTACATCAATGCCTATACCGATAGCTGCCGCCATGGGTTCGTGAATAAGCCGCACTTCTTTTGCTCCGGCTTGTTCTGCCGAATCCTTTACAGCTCTTTCTTCTACTTCTGTTATGCCCGAAGGGATACAAATTACCATTTTAAGGGCAGGCGGAAAGAGGCTTCTGGATGGGCCGGTCATTTTTATTAACTCCCGAATCATGTATTCGGCCGACTGGAAATCAGCAATTACACCATCGCGCAAAGGGCGTATGGTTTTAATGTTTTCATGTGTCTTCCCATGCATCATCATGGCACGTTTCCCTACAGCAATAATCTTTCCCGTGTTGCGTTCAATGGCAATGATTGAAGGCTCATCAACCACCACTTTGTCGTTGAAAATAATTATGGTGTTGGCAGTACCGAGATCCATCGCGATCTCCTTGGTCATAAATGAAAAAAGTCCCATCTGGTATTTGGCTTAATGTCTTGATTTCATAAAGTATTTATCCAACCTTTTAATGTTTAAAATGTCTGATACCGGTAAACACCATGCTCATTCCATTTTTATTACAATAGTCTATTGACTCAGCATCCCGCAATGATCCCCCGGGTTGGATAACCGTTTGGATTCCTGCTTCATGCGCTGTTTCAACTGAATCCGCAAAGGGGAAGAATGCATCAGAAGCCATCACCCCGTCTTTAAGATTCAACCCGAATTGCGCGGCTTTGGTAATGGCCTGTTTCAAGGCGTCAACCCTTGAAGTCTGGCCCATACCACTGCCCAACATTTGTTTCCCTCTTGCCAGTACTATGGCGTTGGATTTGCTGTGCTTCACAATTTTGTTGGCAAACAGCAAATCCTCTATCCTCTCCCGGCTGGGTGCAACATCTGTCACTACCTTAAGTTGCTCAGGTGTATGGCTTACGGTATCTTTATCCTGTTCCAGCACACCATTCAGCAGGCTCCTGAACTGTTTACCCCCGGAATCAAAAGAGTTAACCTGCAAAATTATTCTATTTTTCTTTGTGCCAAGCACTTCGAGTGCATTTTTTTCAAATCCGGGTCCCATCACTATTTCAAAGAACAATTTATTCATCTCCAGGGCGGTGCTTTCATCAACGGTTGTATTGGTTACAATTACTCCCCCGAAAGCCGACAATGGGTCTCCGGCCAGCGCATCCTTCCAGGCTTCTGTGAGTGATGGCCGCGAAGCCACGCCGCAGGCATTGTTGTGTTTTATAATGGCACAGGTGGTCTCCTCAAATTCAGCCATCAAGGCCAGGGCAGCTTCTATGTCGAGCAGGTTGTTGTATGACAATTCTTTTCCATGAAGCCGGGTAAACATTTCGTGCATATTTCCATAAAAAGTACCTCTCTGATGAGGGTTTTCTCCGTAGCGCAAAGCGTTGGCATCTGATTGGGCATAGCGAAACCCGGCATATCCGGTGTTGCCCGAAAACCAGTTGAAGATGGCCACATCATACCGGGATGATTCAGCAAAAGCATAAGCAGCAAAACGCTGCCTGTCTGACATTAAGGTGATGCCCTGCCCACGCTCGAGCATTTCCATAACTTCGGTATAGTGGCTTGCTGCCGGGACAATCAATACATCTTCATAGTTTTTGGCAGCGGAACGTATCAGGGAGATGCCTCCTATATCAATCTTCTCTATGATTTCTTCATCCGAAGCACCGGAGGCCAGGGTGTTTTCAAAAGGATAGAGGTCAACAACTACCATATCAATGGGTGGAATGTTGTATTCACTCATCTCCGATTGATGTGCCCGGTTTTCCCGCCTTGCCAGTATGCCACCAAACACCTTGGGATGCAAGGTTTTAACCCGGCCGTCCAAAATTGAGGGATAATCGGTTACAGATTCTACCGTTTGCACTGCCACCCCTAGTGATTCGATAAACTGTGCAGTGCCGCCTGTTGAATAGATGCGCACTTTCAAGCGTTCGAGAAGCCTGACTATGGGAGTAAGGCCATCTTTATGATAAACAGAAATAAGTGCTGAAGTAATTTTTTTTTCGTTTGGCATATTGCTAATTTTAAAGATGATGAATTACTTTATAAAAGTTCAGACATCCGGACAAGGTGAGTAAAAAAACGAATTGA
>JAQVEI010000347.1 GCA_028697695.1 Lentimicrobiaceae bacterium | reverse complement strand
TTAAAGAGAAATACGAAGACCACCATCTTGTAGAGTACGACCCGGAAGCTATAGAGGCTTGTGTTTCACTTACCAATCGTTATCTCTCTGATCGTTACTTGCCGGATAACGCCATTGATGCTATGGACGAAGCAGGGGCAAGAGTTCACATTACCAACATGCAGGTTCCGAACGAAATTATTCAATTGGAGCAGCGCATAGAAGAGATTAAAGAGTTAAAGAACAATGCAATCCACAGTCAGAAATTTGAAGAAGCGGCCAAATTCAGGGATACTGAACGCAAATTGATGATAGAGCTTGAGGCTGCCAAAAAAAGATGGGAGGACGAATCGAAAATTAATCGGATCAATGTGAGCGCCGACAATGTTGCTGAAGTTGTGGCTATGATGACCGGAGTACCCGTGCAACGTATCGCGCAAAATGAAAGCGACCGGTTGTTGCACATGGAAACAGATTTGAGCGATAGTGTGATTGGTCAGCCTGATGCCATTAAAAAAGTGGTTAAGGCAATCCGACGCAACCGGGCAGGTTTGAAAGATCCCAATAAACCCATTGGTACCTTTATATTCCTGGGTCCAACAGGGGTTGGGAAAACCCATCTTGCCAAAATTCTCGCCAAATACTTGTTTGATAGTGAAGACGCCCTGGTAAGGATTGACATGAGTGAATATATGGAGAAGTTTGCTGTATCAAGATTGGTTGGAGCTCCTCCCGGATATGTCGGCTATGAAGAAGGCGGCCAGCTTACCGAAAAAGTGAGGCGTAAACCCTACTCCATTGTTCTGTTGGATGAAATTGAAAAAGCTCATCCCGATATCTTCCACATCCTTCTGCAGGTATTGGATGACGGAGTACTCACCGATAGTTTAGGACGCCGGGTGGATTTTAAAAACACCATTGTTATCATGACCTCGAATATTGGTTCACGTCAGTTAAAGGACTTTGGACAAGGAGTTGGTTTTGCAACCAGTGCCAAAATGTCGGGAAGCTCTACTTACGCTACCGGTGTTATTGAAAATGCACTTAAACGCTCCTTTGCACCTGAATTCCTTAACCGTATTGATGATGTCATTATTTTTGAATCACTCGAACGTGAAGATATTCATAAAATCATCGATATCGAACTCAAAAATCTGCTTCATCGTGTATCTGAGATGGGTTATGAAATGGAAGTCTCTATTGAGGCCAAAGACTTCATCGTTGAAAAAGGCTGGGATGCCCAATTTGGTGCCCGTCCCTTGAAGAGAGCCATTCAAAAATACATTGAAGATGCACTGGCAGAGGAAATAATCAAATCGAACCTTTCAGAGGGTGATAAAGTATTGATTACCCATAAGGAAAATGCGGAAGAGCTGGAAATCCAAATCATTAAACCTACGGTATCCAAACCCGCAGCCAATTAAACTTTACATTAAATCTTTCAACAGGGAGCCCTATGGTTCCCTGTTTGCTTTTAACGGCTTCCCTGCCTCAAACTGACGAAGGTTTAACTCATTTCAAAGCAGGTGCAAGATTCCTAAAAAAGATTTTTCATAAAATTAAGCGAAAACCTGATTGGAATTGATTGTTATGACTTCCCTCTAAAGTCGATAATGTGAGTTGACAGATATTTTAAATCCATTCCAAAAAAATTACCTGAACTCATCAGGAGTAAATTGTGATGATTCCAATCTTCGTTTAAAAGATAATTCTGAAGGTTTTCACCATCGTTAAATACTTTAATATCATCACGTTGAAACGCATTAACTACATCGTTACTTTCAAAATAATCCAAGCGCTTTAGTTCAAGAGCATGCCTGCCATAAAACACTATAGCGGTGTCTGCTTCATCCATCGCATGTGCATACTGAGGTAAAAAATCTTTATTCAGACTGCTGTATGTATGCAGCTCAAAGCAGGCTGTAAGTCTTCGGTCAGGATATTGCTCTTTCACGGCCTGAATGGTTGCCCGGAGTTTCGAGGGGCTGTGGGCAAAATCCTTAAAAATAATTGTATTTTCACCGGTCACAACTGTTTCAAGTCGTTTTGATGCTCCGGCAAAAGATTGAATTGCATCATAGAAAGCTTCTCTCTTAATACCCAATTGCTCACACACCAGGCGGGCACCTTCGAGATTAAGAAGATTGTGCCGGCCAAAAATTTTAAGGGGCACATCCCCTGCCGGAGTATGCAGAAACGTTTTGCCTTTCACCACATGGAAGGCCGGCAATGTATAAGGGAACTTAATAATATCTTTTGATAAATCAGAAGCAATGTTTAGCACATTTAGATCTTCTGCACAATAAACCAGACAGCCGTCTTTTGGCAACAAGCCGACAAACTGCCTGAATTGTTCCAGGTAGTTGTCGAAAGTCGGAAATACGTTCATGTGGTCCCAGGCAATGCCACTTATCAATCCGATATCTGGCTGATACACATGAAATTTAGGTCTGGGGTCGAGGGCAGAAGTCAGATATTCATCTCCTTCAATAATCATTACCGGAGCCTGTTCTGTAAGTTTTACCATCACCTCAAAGCCTTCAAGTTGGGCACCAACCATGTAGTCGGCATCAATAGCATAATTGTTGAGCACATGTAAAATCATGGCGGTAATGGTAGTCTTTCCATGGCTACCACCTATAACCACTCTTTTTTTATTTATAGATTGCTGATAAAGGAATTCCGGGTAGGAATACACCGGTATTCCCAATTTGCGGGCTTCTGCCAGTTCAGGATTATCAGCTTTAGCATGCATTCCAAGAATAATGGCATCCAGGGTGGACACAATCTTACCCACATCCCACCCTTCGCGTGAAGGTAATAAACCGTATTTTCTTAGCCGGGAGCGGGCCGGTTCAAAAATTTCATCGTCAGATCCGGTAACGGTATAACCTTTTTGATGAAGCGCAATGGCCAGATTGTGCATGGCACTGCCCCCGATAGCAATAAAATGAACTTTCATAAAGCGGAATTGGACAACAAAAATACCAAAATTCTCATCCAATTGTTTCAACCTTCATGTGTGTCATGAAAACTATTCACCTAAAAATCTTATTTTTGCAAAGATGAAGATAACCACTTTACATGCTGATTATTGGAAAATGGATGGAGGTGTTGCTTTTGGAGTAGTACCTAAAAGCATCTGGAGAAAAATATATCCTGAAGACGAAAACAACCTGGTATCTATTACAACACGTTGTTTATTGGTGAGTTATGAGAACAAACATGTATTGTTCGATACGGGTATGGGAGATAAACGCGGAGATAAGTATTACCAATACAAGTTTCGTTTTGGCAATCGGGGAATTAAACCGGCTTTAAAAAAATCAGCCAACCTCTCCCCTTCCAAAATTACGGATGTGATTTTTACACATTTGCATGATGACCATGTAGGTGGCGCAGTTTATCACGGAGATCAGCAACAGCCAAAAGAGATGTTTTTCAATGCCCGTTATTGGTGTTCTGCCAGGCAACTTAACTGGGCCTATGACTCCAACCCACGGGAATCTGCTGCATTTTTTCAGGACAATATTTTGCCATTGCAAAACTCCGGCAGGTTAATTTTAATTGACAAAGAATGCCGCTGGGATGAAAATATCAGCCTCCGCCTGTTTAATGGACATACCCGGGGTCAAATTGTTCCTGTTATTTCTATTGGAGCTAAAACCGTGGTTTTTATGGCAGATGTTATTCCGGCCATGGCTAGTTTATCGCCAGTATATGTACCCGCGGTTGACATTGAGCCACTTGAAAGTATTCACGAAAAGGAAACTTTTCTCGAAGAAGCCTGTGAAAATAATTAT
>JAQVEI010000346.1 GCA_028697695.1 Lentimicrobiaceae bacterium | reverse complement strand
TCAGCTACTGCTCATTCGATTGAACGATATAAATCGCCCAATTTATGGCCACAGTTGAGTGAAATTATTGCATTTACAGACCCGACTGTTGCCATTTTCCTATCTTTGCAAAGGTTCGGGTATTCGGGTTATTATACAACGCGATGTTGGCTCATCAAAGAATTACGCATCGAATGCAGGTACAACTTTATTTACATCCAGGTGGGTCAGAACAGAACCAATGGAGCCTTTGGCTGGCTGCAAATGCGGACATTCATTATTTTCAGCATCCTTCTTTTGGTCAAATTTTTTCGAAAAATTCCAAATATAGATATCAATGGCTGGCGGTAACACGCCCTGATGGTACATGGATAGCTACCCTGGCCTGGGTAATGATGTTTGAAAGAGCTTTTATCTTGCGGTATGCCACTACACGTACCGTTGTTTATGGTGGACCGGTGTTTTTGCCCGGCCTGCCGGAACCGGAAAAACAGCAGGCACTTGATGCGGCCCTGAAATCGCTTATCCGGATTACCCGCAATAAATCATTGTATATACAATTTCGAAACTTTTATGATACCGCGCGGTTTGCCGATACTTTCAAACGGCATGGTTTTGTATTTAGCGAAAGACTTAATCTGGTTAAAACCATTACCCACAGCGAGTCGGCCTATGCGGAAATGAGTCCTTCCCGCTGCCGGGAGTTGAGATTATGCCATAAAAATGGTTTGATGATAAGAGATGCAGCCAATATTTCGGAGGTTGATCAATTGTATGGGTTGCTGCAGAAACTTTATAAGAAAAAGGTGCGTAAGCCACTTATCGCCAGGTCGGTAGTGCATGGATTTTATCATTTTTCTGTCCACAACAATTGTGGTAAAATATTGGTGGCAGAGTATAAGGGGAGCATAGTAGGCGGAATTATCGCACCTTTCACACCCGGAGGAACTATTTTTGAGTGGTATGTATGCGGATTGGATAAGCACCTGAAGCAGGAGAAGGTGTATCCAACGGTTTCATTAACCTGGGCTGCAATGCAGGCAGGCATGTTACAGGGTTGCCATCACTTTGACTTTATGGGTATGGGCATACCCGGCAAACCCTATGGGGTTAGAAATTTTAAAGCTCGTTTCGGGGGTGAGTGGGTAAACTACGGCCGATGGATGCGTGTAAATCATCCCAAAACATACAAAACCGTAGAACTGGCTTACAACTTACTCAGGTTGGTTAAAGGTGTTTAAGCACAGGTTATTTCAAAAGCAACAGAATTTCCTCGAAGCCAAAGGGCGTTTCTTATAGCCTGTACTTTGGATGATCTTGGAATTGCACAACAATCGGTATTATATGCAATTATGTCCCGATAAGGTATAGGCATGTATTACCGGGTAAAATAAAAAAACTCCTGACAAGGGCAGGAGTTATAAAAAATTAATTTTTTTTCAGAAGCAGTTTATTCGGTTTCTGTTTCGACAGGCATAACCGATACGTAGGATTTGTTGTTTTTCCGGCGACGGAATTCAACAATACCATCTGTAAGTGCAAACAGGGTGTGGTCTTTACCCATTCCTACATTCAGGCCTGGGTTATGTACCGTGCCCCGCTGGCGAATAATGATGTTGCCGGCTTGTGCAGCCTGACCGCCATATATTTTTACGCCAAGACGTTTGCTGTGCGATTCTCTACCGTTATTCGAACTACCGGCACCTTTTTTATGAGCCATTTTCTTTAGATTTTTGTCGGTGAAACAATAATTTAGCGTTCAGCCCGCTTAGGCGGTGATGTCAGCAATTTGAAGCCGGGTAAGATACTGCCTGTGGCCATTTGATTTTTGATACCCTTTTCTGCGCTTCTTTTTGAAGACGATTACCTTGTCGCCCCGCAAATGCGACAGGATTTTAGCCGATACTACAGCGCCGGTAACCGTCGGCATGCCAAGGGTAACGTCTCCATCGTTGTCGATCAACATAACGTTGTTCAACTCAACGGTTGCGCCTTCTTCACCCTCGAGGCGATGCACGAAGATCACCTGGTCTTTCACCACTTTGTGTTGCTGGCCGGCGATTTCTACGATTGCGTACATGTGTTTAGTTTTGTTTGTTTTTCCCTTTATTGGGGGTGCAAATTTAGTAATTATTTCTTTCAATTTACCAAATGCCTCTATTATTTTGCATTAAATGAAGTTTTTAACCTTCTTCGATGCATTTTCAGGCGTTGGGAAGTATTTCAGCAAGTTTATCCAATAGCTTCTTTCCCCTCAGATCTTTGGCGATAATGATGCCATCTTTATCTATCAGTACGTTGGAAGGGATACTCATGACGCCATAAAGCTTAGCTGCCGCGTTGTTCCAGTACTGCAGGTCTGATACGTGTGTCCAGGTCAGGTTGTCGTCGTTAATGGCTTTTAACCATGCTTCTTTATCTTTATCGAGTGACACTCCGAAGACAGTAAATCCGCGGTCTTTAAATTGATGGTATGCTTCAACTACGTTGGGGTTTTCATGGCGGCAAGGGCCACACCAGGCTGCCCAGAAGTCAAGCAATACCACCTGCCCCTTGAAAGATGACAATGATACAGGATTTCCTTCCGGATCATTCATGGTAAAATCCGGAGCAGGCTGTCCCAGTTCTACCCGGCTCAGCAGATCGATGCGTTTGTCAAGGTCTTTGGTAAATGTGCTGCCCGAAATTTTGTTGCTAAAGGCAGAACGGGCTGTCTTGAGCTCATCAATGTTCATCATGTATGAATGCCGCATAATAACGTAAGGTGTTACGTATGACTCGGGATGATTCCTGGCAAATTCAACTATCTCTTCTTTCTGGCTTTTCTCAAATGCTTCAATTTTTTCATTGAGATCCTTTAATCGGGTGGAATCATTGGCCCGCGTGGCTTCATTATAGGCGGAGTAATATTCAATTTCTTTCTTGCGCTGATTGTCAAGCATGCTCAGGTACTGACGGAAAGTAGCATCGGATTGGGAACCACTCACCGTGGGAAACTGCACACTATCGGTATGAAAACGAATATTGATGTGGGCAGGTTCGGCAAAAAATGATACAAAACGGTTGTCACCCAAACCGATATAATAAATTTCAGGTGCATCCAATTTTCCGGTGAAAGTGAAGCGGCCATTTTCCACTTTTGCTGTGTCGAGGATCTGAAATTTGCCTTCATCGTTTTTTTGAAGGTAGACCTCACTTAAGGTTTCGCCCTTAATCTGACCCTCAATTTTTAATTCATTTTTGTCTTTAGAACTGCATGCTGCCATAAGGAGCACGGTTATCAACGGGAAGATTAGTTTTTTCATAGTTTGGATTTTTTGGGTTTCAAAAGTAATAAAAACAAACATCTTGCTGAACGTCAGAAGCAAATTGTTTGGAATGTTCAGCTTAATGCCGTTTTCGCATGAAGATGTATTCTGTAGTGATGATAAACAGGAGTGTAATGGCTGTACTGGCTAAGGTTCTGATGAGAACATAGATGGTTTCCTGAAAGCGGAATGCCTCGAGGCTGAAAAATAAAAACTGATGAGCCAGCACTATAAGCAAGGCATACATAAAAAACCATCTAAAACCCATATCCGCAATGCCCGGTTTCATATTGGCTTCATATTCAGCGGGTTTGCCAACAAGCTTGATGACTCCCGGCCGGATAAAAGCCACGAAAACAGATGCTGCTGCATGCAAGCCAATGGAATGGCTGAAAATATCAATACAAAATCCAAGGGAGAAAGAGGCAATCAGGAGCAGCCATCCGGGTACTTCAAAAGGCAGAAGCAGAATAAAGAGCAAATAAAGCGCCGGATCAATGTAT
>JAQVEI010000345.1 GCA_028697695.1 Lentimicrobiaceae bacterium | reverse complement strand
ATACAATCTTTATCCACCTCCATTACCTCCGATATCATCAAGCCGCTTACCGGTAACTGGTTAAAAACCGACCGGGCTATGATAACGTTGAATAAGACAGTGATTGTGCTCATTGGTTTGGTTACCATTTATTTGTCGTGGGAACAAATTGCACGACCAAAGCTAAGCGTGGGAATTTTTGCACAAAATGCCGTATATGCTTATTTTGCCTGGGCTTTTGTGCCGGTAATTTTTGGCATATATTTCAAAGAAATGAAGGCTAAAATTGCCTTATGGGGATCGGCAATAGCTTTTGGAGTGCATTTTGCAGTATATTACCTCATGCCTTATCTGGTTTCTTCCTACAGTTTTTCTTTCGGTCAATTTGATCGCTACCTGGAAGGCCCGGTACGCAACCCCGCCATAGCTGCGTCAACTGCTGTTGTCTTGTCAACATGCATTGTGTTGATAATGATAGCTATAGATAAAAAAACTTCAAAACAAATGCAGCCATGATAACGAACGACTGGAGCCTGAAATGGGCTGAATTTAATCCCGAAAAGGTGGCCGTAGAGGAATATGAGACGGGCCGCAGCTTGACCTATGGGCAGTTGAACAGGCTAGGTAACAGCTTTGCCCGCTATTTTACCGAAGAAGCCGGACTCAAAAAGGGAAGTCGCATCGCCATACTTGCAGAAAATTGTCTGGAGTACATCATTTTATTGTCAATGGCTCAGAAAACCGGAATAATTCTGGTTCCTTTAAACTATCGGCTTACCTCACGTGAAATTGATTATCTGCTGACAGACAGCGCACCACAGGCAGTTATTGTGGAAGATAAATTCCTGAAAAAAGTAGAAGCCCTCCCTGTTTTTCAACATGTTGCACATAAAATGAATCTGGAACAATTACAGGGCAAAACCCGGGATTTTCTTGCATCCAACCAGGCCTTCAACTATGAATTTGCCGGAACCACACACGATGACACGGCCCTAATCATTTATACCAGCGGAACTACTGCTTTCCCCAAAGGCTCTGTTTACACGCATCGCATGATGTTTTGGAACAGCATCAATACCCAATTAAGACTGGATGTTACCTCGGCTGATCGATCGGTGAATACGGCTCCGCCTTTTCATACCGGTAGCTGGAATGTTTTGTTGACCCCATTTCTGCATCATGGCGCTTATACCCTTATCATGAAAAATTTTGATCCGGATAAGGTATTGGATGTGCTGGCAGACTATGAACTTACCGTTTTTTGGGCAGTGCCAACCATGCTTAAAATGATGGCTGACGCTCCAAACTTTGAGAAATCAAATTTCGAAAAAATAAGGTATGTAGTGGTTGGCGGAGAAGCCATGCCCATTCCTCTGATTGAAAAATGGCACAGCAAAAAAGTGCCGGTGCGTCAGGGTTACGGGCTTACAGAAGTTGGACCAAATGTAACCTCACTCAATCATCAGGATGCAATAAGAAAGGCAGGTTCAATAGGCAAACCAAACTTTTACTATGAAGCAAAACTGGTGGACGAACATGGCAGTCAGGTAGCAGATAATGAGTTGGGTGAGCTGATTTTAAAAGGGCCTACTGTTACTCCCGGCTATTGGAACAACACTGAAGCTACACAAGAAACCATTATTGATGGATGGTTTCATACCGGCGACATCATGAGGCGGGATGAGGAAGGTTTTCTGTTCGTGGTAGACCGTATTAAAAACATGTACATATCAGGAGCTGAAAATGTATATCCTGCAGAGGTGGAGTATTTATTGCGTAGTCATGAAGCGATTGATGCAGTGGCCATCATTGGGGTTCCCGATGAAAAATGGGGGGAGACAGGAATGGCATTTATTGTCCCCAAACCCGGGCATTCACTTTCCGTGGAAGAAATCACTTCATTTTGTGCCGGGAAACTTGCCAAATTTAAAATACCCAAACACTTTAAATTTTTGGACGAATTGCCCAAAAATGATGCTGGCAAGATCGATCGAAAGCAACTGATTTTACATTCAATGCAAAAAAACAATCACTAAAAACAATTAATGTTAAACCAACCAAAATCTCAAAAAAATGAAAAACACACCTTTTAAATTGTTGGCGCTGATGCTTGGCATCCTGATAAGCGCATTTGCATTCACTTCATGTGATAAGGATGATGATGAAGACAAAGGCGATCCGCCTGTTATCGCCTCCTTTTCAGTAGCTGCTGACAATTCAACCGCTACTGTTGCATTTAACGAAGCCGTTTACAAAACGGAGAACAAAACCGGAAACCTCGATAAAGCTGCATTCTCGTTAACCATTACCGGAGGCACGGCTACCTTGGAAGATTATACCGTTACCCACACCGCGGGAAGCAATGAAGCTGTTATTGCGTTAAAACTCAATGGCATAGCCAATGGGCAGGAGGTCTTGGCCGTGAAGCCGGCTACTGCCAACGCCATTTATAATGCCAATGGAGCTGCTATGGCGGTAACTGAAAGCAAATCAGCCAACCTTAAGGATGTAGGCATAATCGGTAAATGGGAGTCATCAGGCTTAAATATGGCTCCTTTGCTAATCGGTGCTGGTATCGATTCCGTATATGCTGATTTCAGAGGCGATAATACCTATCTGGTTGAATCATTTACTGCTGATGGATCAAAAACTACCCTCACCGGTACCTTTACCCAGCAGCGCTCTTCCGTAGCAGGTATCTGGAAAATTACAGTGAACCAATCTTCACCCAATGCACTGGTTAGTGAAGGTATTTTCCAGGTAATTGATCAAAGTCCTCTAAAGATGAAGTATGAAATTGCACAGACCGATCCCGCTATCGTGGGGGTAACTCCTCCCACAGCAGAGCAGGGTTTTGGCAGTACCAGTGCAGGTGCATTTGGTACAGCCAATGTTCAAACTTATTTGAAGATAAACTAAGCTTACCAGGGTTTGATTCGCATTTTTTCGGACCTGGTGACCTCTCTGGCATGATTTGTTGCCGGGTCCGCTTTTTATTTGTCCTTTATTTATTACTATGCTCATGAAAAAGATTTACCCTTTCCTGATGTTGTGCATCTTCCTCTCCATGGGGCAGCAGGGCATTGCACAAAATAGTACGCTGATAGATTTTCAACGGGATGCAGTACCGCGCAAAGCCGGTAAAGAGTTTCAGTTTCTGGCTTTTTATATCAACCAGGGCGTAACCTCCAATTTCTACCCCAGTAGCGAATTTCTTAAAGGTCAGGTGGTGGGGAGGCTCTTTGGGCGAAATACCAGTTCAACCTCCGATACCAACCGCACCTACTATGTGGAGCAGCGGCTTATACCGTTTTTTATCTATCAACCCAATCTTTTCAATGGAAAAGCTATCCTTAGGGCATCTTTTGAGATAGATTGGACCTGGGGCGATGCAGCCTACGGAACCGGTGGAAATATAGGGGGAGCCATATCGGCCGACCAGGTAAATATTCAGACGCAAAATATTGAACTTGAATTACTACCCTGGAAAGGATATGCCATCAACATGGGGCTAATGCGCATGTTTGATTCTCCGTATAATCCTTACCGTACACTTGCCGATAAAATGATGGCTACCGGCTATCGCCTCGGGTATTGGGGTACCGATGCCGTTGGCATTTCTATTCGCCGCGACAAAGACTTTTCGCGATGGAAGGCCGGATTCTACAAGTTCTATGAAAACGACATTCAACTGGACGATGATGTGAATATGTTTGAAGCCATGTATGAAAAGCAAGTCAGTAGACTTTGGAAAGTGGGGCTCTCCGCCAATTACGTCCGCGACAGAAGCGAAGTCAAAGGCGGTGTGTCCATTTTAGGTCA
>JAQVEI010000344.1 GCA_028697695.1 Lentimicrobiaceae bacterium | reverse complement strand
TTTTCACACGATATAATTATTCAAGACCCCATTCCTATAACGGAGGATTATCCCCAATGCAAAAACGTTTTGCATATAAGGCTGCTTAATTTTGAAGTAGTGTTACAATTTTACTTGACCAGAACAGGGTTACTACCGCCCATTTTGCGACACTCATTTTCAAAAACATTGAATTTCATAGAAAAATTAATGAGGTATCAAAAAATCACATTTTCGATACCTCATTTGTCTACAGTCTGAAACCAATATCAATAAAAAATTGATATTGGTTTTTAAATCATGTATAAATCAAAGTCAAATTTAGCTAAATCCCTTTCTATGTCATTCTTGTTGCTTTTTAAGGATAAATTTATCCCCTCTTTTTACTGTGGCCGTCACGATTGCATAACTGGAATGGGTTGGGAATAATGCTGAAATCTTGACGGGGTATTCCCACATCGAAACAAGCTCACCGCTAATTTGTTCTAATTCTATTTTGATGTTTTTCAGCTCATACCCACCTCGACTGGCATTGGATTGTTCTTTAGATAATCCGGATTTTCATCTATATCAATATCATAAAACTCCCTGCCGTAAAAATACCACGACCATTACTTGTAAACATCATTCTTTTTACAATTCAATAATTACTTCTTTGAATGCTTAAAACCTGCGCGTCAAAACGCGCAAATCTCCCCTGTTTAACTTGCAAAGCGGGATGTGAAAAAAATTGAACATGTATATTTTGATTTTTCGAAACAATTGGAAAAAACAATATTACCTGCATTTTCTCACATCTACAACAGCATTTTCTGCCGATATTATTGCGCTTTCAACCACCGACATTGAATTTATGATATTGGGATCATATAATACATCACTGTCATTCATCAAAAAATCTATGAACGCGTCAATAACTCCGCTTGACGTTTGCGCCTCATTGGTAGGAATACTTTTGGCATTATACATTATCTGTTCCTTATTTTTATAATTCACTATTAAATCATAGGTTTTATGATTGTAAATACTCATTGTTCCGTTCTCACAGTGTATTACAGTTCCGTTTTCTTCAGGACCGTAATTTGTCCAGCTAACTTCAACCGTTCCAACTGCCCCGTTGCTCATGTGCAATGTTAGAAAACTGTTGTCGTCCACCTCAATTAAATTGCCTCTGTTGTCTCTTTTATGTAAAGTTAGACACTGGGCGGACACTTTTTCAATCAACGTACCAAATAGCCATTCCATCAAATCAATTTTATGTATCCCCAAATCAATCAAAGCGCCGAAGTTCGCCATTTGCCTATTAAAAAACCAAGTGTTATTATCGCCGTCAATACTCCATCCTTCAGGGCCTGCGTGTTTAAATGTTGTACGAAATGAAATTGCTTTTCCCAAACTGCCTTGCGCCAAAATTTCCTTCGCTTTTACATGTGCCGGAAAATACCTTTGGTTGAAACCTACAAACAGTTTTCTTTTATATTTTTCAGCTGCATCTATAATTTCTTTTGCTTCTTTAACGGAGCATGCCATGGGCTTTTCACATAAAACGTGTTTGCCATGTGACATAGCTTCCATGGCATATTCAGCATGAGTATTATTGGGGGTGCAAATACTTACGGCGTCAATACGTTCATCGCAAAGAATATCATGAACGCTGGGATATGCTTTGGCACCGTAAAGCGCAGCCAAGCTTTCTGCTCTATCATGGTTACTATCGAAAAAGCCGATTATTTTACAGTGAGGATTATTTTTATATTCCGGAGCATGCCTCACTTGTGTGATTTTCCCGCAACCGATAATTCCTATATTGAACATAAAATCAACTCCTTATGGTATAATTATTCCTTTAATATATCCATCCGGTTTGTTTTCCAAAGTCTGAAAGGCGCTGTTTATCTCATCCAGTGAAAACTTGTGTGTAACAAGCTCTTCTATTTTAAATACACCCTTATTAATCAAATTTACAGCCCTTCTTAAATCCTCATATGCATTTTTCGAATAGCTGGGATGTGCAAAAATAATCTCAATACCTTTTTCAACGCAGGCGGTCAAGTTGAATTTCTCAGGCAAGCGTTCATAACTGCTCATTGCAATAATTTTTCCCCTGCCATGCTTCACATAATTTATACACTCACTTAATACATTCCCGTTTCCTGTTCCTTCAATAACAAAATCCGCCATTCGCCCCTGTGTGATTTTAGCAATCGATTCGCTTGTATTCACTTTGGATGGGTTTATACAATGCATTGCGCCATATTTTTTTGCCAATGCCAGACGTTTATCATCAATGTCTACTGCAATTATGGTCTGCATGGCATCAGATTTTAAAGCCTGAATGCACCATAGCCCCATAGCTCCACAACCCACAATAACAGCCACATCCCCCACCCTTGCCTTGGCGGACGTTATAACCGTAACAACACACTTTAAAGGCTCGCTAAAGCCGTAAACCGGGTTAATGTGTTCAGCCAGCTTAAAAACATTCCAGGTTGGCACTGCAACATATTCAGAAAACCCGCCCATAAATCCAGTGACCTTGTCACCAACTGAGAATTCAGTTACATTTTCGCCAAGCTCAACTACAATTCCGGCTGCCTCATGCCCAAGAAATTGAGGATTTTGCCCTATTCTGCCCTTCCAGTGATTTAATTCCCAATTGCACAGTCCGCACGATGCAACTTTAACTAAAACTTGCTCACGTTGAGGAATAATTTCTTCCGTTCTGATCTCAAAATGACCATTTTCAACCAAATAGGCCTTTCTTGTTTTCATTTATACCATCTCCTTGGTATAATGATATCTCACTTGAATATAAAAGAAAATTGACAATAACGATTAGTTGATGGACAAAACATAGATAGTATGATAAAATATTTTTGAAAGGGTGAATAATATGAAAGTATCATTTGTAGGAATGGTGCCATACAAGCTAAACGAATGCAATGCTCATAAGCACGAGGAATGGGAGCTCAATTGGTACATTGAAGGTGAAGGCGTTATTTATTTAGATGGCGTCGAATACCCTTTTAAACCCAGCACAATAATATGTCAGCCGCCTGAAACAGTACATTATCAATACTCACAAAAGGGATTTAGGGATATTTTTGTACAAATAAAAGACTTTATAAGCCCCGGCTCGCCGTCGGGCCCTATTGTTATTTATAACGGCGATGAACGGTTCGGCACCCTTATGGGACTTTTATTTGAAACATTTCTTAAGAAAGAAAAAAATCATGAACTGATATTGCAATCATTATTGGAAACATTATATCAGCTTTTATGCAGCTGGTATGATGGACAAATTGTAGAAAGGTCAATTGTTGAACCAGTAAAAAACGCTATACTAAATAATATAACCAATCCCGATTTTTTCCTAAAACCGTTGTTGGCAAGGACAGGTTATTGTCCCGATTACTTTCGTCAGTTGTTTAAACAAGAAACAGGCTATTGTCCAACAGAGTATCTTATCAATCATCGAATAGCCTATGCTCAAAAACTTTTATCCCAGCGGCATATTACCGGATACACAATTAAGGAAATAGCACTTTATTCAGGTTTTTCCGACCCTTACTATTTTTCGCGTGTTTTTAGGAAAAAGACTGGTAAATCTCCATCAGAAATATAATACAATTGAAAGGCGTACCTTTCCGTCTGTAAAGCGCTTTCGCTGGCTTTAAGTCTCTTCCCCACTTATCTCTCTTCATATCATATGGAAGGTCAATTTAGTGCACAGAACCATCAAAAATGCACCCGGTTCAAAAATGGGTGCAAATTTTGAAATGGGTGCAAAATATTTATACTACTCCACATGCTCCGGGAGGCGCAACTA
>JAQVEI010000343.1 GCA_028697695.1 Lentimicrobiaceae bacterium | reverse complement strand
TACAGAGCTTGATGTCCCTAAAACCGATTTTACTCGTTTCACTAGGGAAAAATATGCTCAATTGTATAAAAGGCCGATAACTGCCGAGGCATTAGCTGGTGCCAACGCGGTCACTGTTTTTGCTGAGGCGATGAAAACAGTTGACTCCGTGGATGCAAGCGAAGTTGAGAAAATTCTCGCACGTGTCGGAAAGGAGACAACTGGCAACCCAAGCGTAGGTCGCCAAAACGAAATTGTGATTGGAGTATCTGTTCGTGGTAATTGAATCACTTATTAATGAACCAAGTATAACTCTCCTTGAAAGAGAATGTGTCAATACGTCTAAGCTGCTTGGCCATACAATGGTGGAGCCGACACCTTTAGTGTCGGGATTCTGGAAAACGACATTCACACCTTCCAGTTCTGAAACAATATTTCGCAATATTTGGAGTGGTAATCCCCTCGTTCCGATTAGCTCCTGTCTTCCATGCATAAGGATGACAGATCTACCTCTAATCGGTGATGGTTGGCATTTTCTTCACTTTCACATGCACACCTTTGTTCGCTTTGACTCCATCGATATTTTAGACCACTTCAGATACTTGCTGGATTGGTTAGCTGGATTAGTTAATATCAGAAAAGAATCATTATATTATATAGCATCAACTATTCAGGATGGACCAGAGAGCTTTTTGGGAGCGAACCTTTCTTGCCGCGAACTGGAGCATTGGGGAATTCCAGCCGACCATATCCTTCCCTGCTCAGGATTGGCAGCTTATCAAAATGCTACCTTGCAGACAGCCAACAACGGTCCTGTTAGAATGATCGGACAAAAAGTTGAGGTGCTATACCCATGTAGTAATGGTCAAAAACTAGAAATTGCAACCTTCGAAATTGCTGATACCTACAGCAAAAATACTTCTCCTATTCCTGTTAGTGCCTTTGTTTTAGGACTTGAGCGCGTTGCGGCATTATCAGTAGGTGAATATGATATTAGACAATTACCTTCATATAAATCAATAATAATTGATATGGCAACTGGTCTTGTTGACAATCGTTTTTTTTCAATAGGGCCAGGGTTTGAAATGATTTCTTCAGCTATTTTAATCTCAATAGCTCTGTTTAATGCAGGTGTGCATTTCGAAAAAAATCATCCAATAGGTAATCGAGGCGTTGGGGGCCAATACAAAAAAATGCTCCGTGAGCTCCTGCGCATCCTTGGACTCTCAGGTGTATCACCTATAAATTTTTTTAGATTATTTCAGAAGCATCTTGAGATTGACACAAGTGACATTGTGAAAAGATTATCAGAGGTGAACAATTGACGTTGTCTGAAAAAAAACATGCTCATTCAATTTTGATTGATTTATTTGATGCTTATCAGAAAGAGCAAATTTCATTACAATATGGCAATGACTCAATTCTAGATAAACAAAGACTAATTCGTAAGGTTATACTTCAGATAAGCAAATGTGATCTTGTGCAAATAAAGATGTCTCACTCAAGCTATGAGGAAGAATCTTCTTTGCATCTCACATCAATTTTAGATCAAAAACAAGTTGAAGATCTAATTATAACCCTCCTATCTTTTGATAAACATGAAGAAGATGGAAAATCCCTGTCCCCAGGAAGATTTTGGGCAAGATATTATCCTAAAACTTCCACATGCTTAGGAATGGCTGTTGGAAAACCAAATAACCTGGAAAAATTATATAATGAACCTCTTTGGTTCACCTGCAGCTGTCCTGAAAATTTGACTATTCGTGATGTTTCAAAAAAAAAAGAAATTAGTGATTATAAATTAGACAGGAAAAAATTAGAAAATTTATCTTGCGAACTCAATAGTGAACCGAATTTAGTTAGCCCAGATACTTTTGAAGTGCAATTTTCAGGTGGCAGCGATGTTGACTCTGAAATGATGAATGATTTCCGAAAGATTAGTTCAAAACTTCTTGCATATCCAATATGCGTATTGTCTATCCCTGTATTTTTTCAGCCACGGTCAGGTAATCGCGAAGCAGTGTTTTATTCGGTTGAACTCGTTTGGCTTCAGCCGCCTTTACCTGAAGAGTGGTGGGTCTACGCATGTGACATTGCTCTGTTTGTCTCAAAAACCCTTCCTCAACTTGTGGTTTCTTCAACGAACTCTTTGTTTCTTTGTTGGGAATTTGCCTATAAAAAATTAAACAAGGGTCATCCAAAATTTGATCAACAGCTGCCTAAGAGCATTCCCTTTCATGATATTTTTAAAGAAGACCAAAGTTGGCAGTCTTCGATCAAAGCATTATTTCAGTATGATCCTGTTGTAGAACCACCTAATTTTGCATCAACTGTTGGCGTATGGGATGTATGTACGGTGGATACAATATCAGTAAATACGTTTATTGGCATTTTAAAAGAATTTGGAATTAATATTAAATCAGATAAAGACATCACTAGTAAAAGAATCAAGCTACCTGGTAATCCTGGTTTTTTATTTTTATATTATCTTTTAGATTTCCTTGATAAACTTGGACAGTATAATTTATGTAGAATATTTTTTGTAGAAAAAAGAGTTTTTATAAAAATAGAAATATCAAATAATTCTTGGAATTTTGCAGGTGTATTTAAGTCATCTGATAATCCAGGTACAGCAATTAAGTCGTTTCGTAAATTATTAACTTGTCAGAAATTTGAATTTGATGAAGTTCAGTGTTTTTTCGGTAACTTAGAAAATGAAATGGTTGATGAAGTTAAAAAATGGGGCCAAAAAAATATGATTAGCAATGAAATTTTTTTTGGAAATGAAGAAAAAAGTCACTTGATGCCAATTGTTTCTGAACAGTTTGAAGGAAATAATATCATATTATTTTGGAATGGCGTTGTTAACTTGGTATTTTAGGGCAGAGAATATGTCTCGAATTATATTCATTAATCACAACTGGGATCACGTTCCAGAACCATTCGTTGGATTAGCATACAAAAACTATCTTCTCAAAGTACTGATAGAAAACAATCATAAAGAAATTTCGATAAATAATTTTAATGTTGCTACTCACATAATAGCACATTGGGATAACTACCTTCAGCAGGAAGGAGACTATATTCCTGAACCAGAGAGGTTTCGTTCTGAATTAATTAAGAAACGAGATAGAGCCTTTGCTCCATTGATAATTTTACGCGTGTCGTCTATTGAAGGGCAAGAGGAGCAAAGCCAAAGAGAAGATAAAGAATGGAAATGGCCGGAAACAAAAAATACAATGGCTTACATTTTGAATGCCAAAAATCAAAAAGCTCTTCAGGATGAAAATGTTCTAGCAGCATTTTATTCCATGACTCATGATGAAGCTCGATCTGTATTTGAAGGAAAGGTTCAAAATATTCCTGTTAAGTTGCGTCAATTGTTTCAAAGAGTGAATTCTCCAAATATTCTCTCTGCTCTCTCGATTCTTTGCCAGGGGTATCTTGTCGCACACGCTAACCCAGTCGGGCAACCCGAGGAGATTTCCGATAAGGAATTCAATGACGTTCAATTAGCATTAGATCAAATGAAATGGCCAGATTTTTGTTATAAGAGCAAAGATAAGGATTCGCTACTTGGAGTTTTAAACAACCGTGTGGCTGACCGTAAGGAGTATCAAATAAAATTAAGAAATCAATGCTGCCAGCCTGGCTACTGGTCAGCAATTAAAAATATATTGCAGGAACGAAGTGATATCGATGTTGCAATAGAATCGCTTAGACGCTCGGAATGGGAATCCCTGCCCGAGAAAGCCGATTGGATTCCTGTGAAAATGCTTCTAGAAACAATTCTTGAAATCTCCACCGCCAGAATTGACCCTGGAGTGGTGGC
>JAQVEI010000342.1 GCA_028697695.1 Lentimicrobiaceae bacterium | reverse complement strand
GAGTTAAGCGTTCGCATCAAGTTTTTACTTAACCGCTCCTGATCCGGGTTATTCACCTTGCCAGATGATTTTACATATTCCATTAACGTATGATTAATCACCTCTGATTCTGCAGAATCTTTTTTGGAAATTCGTTGTTGATTTTCTTTTAAAGAATTTACAGCCGGTTTTTCTACGTTATTTGGGAATAAATAACCATACAACACCGCTAAAACCCGAGCATTTAAGGTATTGGAAATATTATCCGGTATATTTTCAATGTTTTTAATAAACTGAAATTCATTTTCATTCATGGCAATCTTTACAATAGAATCGCCTCTGAAAACCTGGAATTGCCAATTCAATCCTTTATTGGCCACCATTGCTTTTATATAATATTCTTTTAGTAATTTTGATATTTCCTGTTCTGCTCCAAAGCTGATTAATTTATTTTTTAAGATGGTTGGAACACTGACAGAAACCGTCTTTTTCATTTTTTAGTTTTCCTATGAAATTTCTTGCAATCTCTAAGAGAAACAATATAATACTTCCATGCTTAATACATTTCAACATTAATTTAAGGTGTCCTTGTGGCCTCACATTCACAAAATAAAACGGTTCCAGCATTAAGGGTTTGTTTTAATAGTCTTTCAGATTATTTTAATAATAACCATGCCGATACCTATAACGGCTTTCGTGACCTTTTAAGCTATCTGCTTATCGAAAAAACAAATCATCAATGTATTTATTCAAAACTATTTAATCGCACTCCTAATGGCATTGAAATAAATAACTTCACCTCCTTCGTTATAAATAAATGCCAAATCATTGCATTGGGAGAAGAAAACATTTCATTTCTTATTTCTTGTGTATTTGAAATCAGAAAGAAACTGGCCGATCATTTCAAAATGCCTAATTTATCGTTCTCTAGCAATACCATGAATATGGGTATTTCAAGGAGCGTAAAATCCCACCCGGAATATTATGTTGCCAAGTCAGCCATTATCAAAACTGATTCAACTAAGTTTAAAAAATTCATTGCGCTAAGTGATGCTGAAAAATTGCTTGATACCAAAAGGTTTATTGAACATCGCCTTAAAGTTCAGGCTGATGCATTCGGTATTACTCTGCCGGACAATCTGAACGTCACCGTTCTCAAGTTAGGGACGATTAAACCCATTGCGTTTAAAACGCTTAAAAATGGCCGGCCTTTATGGTACACCTCAGTGGATATTATTTTCTCATGCCAATTACATATCGTTGGCCCCTGGTATCTCAGCACTTTGGCCTCTAAAGGTAATGGGCATGTCAGCTTTTGCAAATCGCCCGGTACCATGACAGCCGAAACAGAAAGCTTCATTAACCAGTTAGAAAGTTGGGTTGAGGATTAATATGCCAACACTTACCGAATTATTTTTAAATAAGCCTCCTATTCCGGTTCCTGCAGAACGTATCAATGCCCCTAAACTGATTTGTGAGGCTGCACTCAAATCAAAAATCATTGATCAGCTCATGCCCGGCCCCCTTAAAAATGAAACCTCTGAAAATATTGTTTGTGCGTTAAGTGGCTGGCCGATTCTACCAAATGAACCCATGGGCATTAACGCTAACCGCACTAACGTTGGCAGCACATTTCATGATGAACCGGACCTGGTAGACCGCACATCGAATGTGGTTAATGAATGGTCGTTGAATCTATTGCGGGGGGAGTTTTTGAAAGCCCCCGGCAATGCCGTCATCACTGAAGAGGGATTCTTTAAATTTTCAACTGCCAAAGATATTGCCTGGTGGCTGCTTAACCAACCTACCACGCCTTTTATCATGGCCAAGAAAACCATTCTAAACCCGCAACACGTTCTCTGGAAGGCACCGGTCAATCTTTCTAATCAGATTTTCTTTATGCAACAAGGCAATAATCTTTTAAAGATCAACCGGGCCAATGTGTTTAAAACGCTGGATATCCTCAGCAGCACCCAAAATTATAGGGGCAAGATTGAAGAAAATCCCGAAGAGAAAAAGACCAAAAAAGATAATGACATTGCTCCAGTACACCCATTTTTTTCATTGGACTCTTTCAGCAAAGACGCAATGAATTTTGCGGTTGATCATCCTACCCTTAATGCGATTGGGGTAAAAATGCTTCAGGATTTTGGCAACCTATCTATTGGTGATATTTTTATGGTCGGTATTGTTATCAGCGCACAAAGGCGACCGGAAGATTGGGAGGAAGTGCTTAACCGTACAACACCTGCTCAATTCTAAATTTATTCAATTATTCATTTATTTGTTTTTAAGGAAAACGATGACGAACATTCAAATTTGCGGTTCACTGAAGTTAACCTCACACCTGCACGTTGCCAGCCCTATTTCAGCCCGGTTTACCAAGCGTGACGATCGCTATGTCATCAACTATACCGGCCAGGACGGAAAGCCGTTAACCCGCACCATGACCTATAACGTTCTTCAAAATGATGGCTCTATGGTACGTGATATCCCTTACATGCCCGGCAATGGCCTACGTGGTCGGCTAAGGCGCTGCGCCACTGAATTTATCTTCAAGAAATTCAAGGAAATTTATGGCTCTGATATGGAAAGTAAATTTACCATTGATACCTTTCATGGGATGACTTGCGGTGCAGTAACAGGCGTTCCAACAAGCTCTATGGCCTCTGTTTCCGGCATTCAAAAAGAATACAAGCATTTGTTTTTAGGCTTATTTGGGGGTGGTCCAAATATCACTCAAGGTAAATATACGGTTTCCGACCTTATTCCTGTATGCGCTGTAACACAGGAAATCGGTTCTGTCCCGAGTGATATTAACACTCTGCCGTCAACCCGTTCATACCTTGAGGGGGAGGCCAAAACCCGTGAAATCAGTTCAACCTCAACCGACCTTGCCCGTGGCAATGGCCTGACTAATATTTATCATATCTTCAGAAAAGACGATGTTGTTAATGGTAATTTCATTGTGCCACTAGATCAATTTACGAATTTTGATGAAGATGCACAAGCATGGTTAGCTGAAATTGCCGGTAAAAAAGAAGGCGAATCCAAAACTTCTGTCAGCAATATGGTTGCCTTTGAAGCGATTATACCCGGCACCAATATGTGGTTTGATATGAAAATCAATGATGCAACTCAAGAACAATTTGGCCTTATGCTGAATGCCCTGTTGATCCTTGCTCGTGATAAACGCTTAGGTGGCCATGTCAGCATGGGATTGGGCCAATTCAATGCCCTGGATCTCAAAATCAAGGTCAATGAAGAGTCCATTCCCCTATTTGTCGTCAAACATGATGTACTGCACCTGAATACCGATGAACCGCTGATTGACGATGCAGACCGAGCCGTCAATGCTTTCTTGCAAACCGTGGATTATGACTACTTCAACGAAATGTATGTTCGTGAAGAAGCCAAACCCAAGAAAACCAAAAAGGTCGCTTAATGTCAACACACCAACCATTGAAAATCACGTTCAAACTGGTTTCACCAATGGTAGATGAATCCTACCCAATTCATCTGGACTCTTTAATTGCCTGGTGCAAAGTTAAAGAGTCCAAAAAATCTTTGGAACAATTTTCTGATGATGATCAGTTTTATGAAAAATGTTTGGAAGATTTACCATTGCAAAAAGACGAATCCGGTGTTTGGCAAGCCTCGAAGCTGTTTTTTAAACTGAGAGGCAACCGCATTGGAGCCAATACACGAAGGTTTATTGTTCGCAAAACCGAAACTCGGCAAATCGCTTTAAACAGGGAATGGAAAGATGACGGTATCCCTTCAAATTTTAACGCCCAGCCTAAATTTAGTGGTGATGCACTAAATGAAAACT
>JAQVEI010000341.1 GCA_028697695.1 Lentimicrobiaceae bacterium | reverse complement strand
GAAAAATGCCCCCTGACAGGCGGATATTGTTGAGTGTAGGTTCAATATTGAACACAGAAAGGAAACTTTCGGCAAAACCAAGTATATAGAGGCTAACACTCAGTGAAAGCCCCATATAGAGTGCAATGCCAAGTGTGCCGCCAATGGGCAGCCCCAGGCTGCGTGATATCATAAAATAGGTGCCCCCTGTCTTAACGGTTTTGTCCGTAGCAAGTGAGGCAAGACTTAAGCTGGTGGTTACCGAAATTATATGCGCCACCACGATTATCCCCAATGTATTCACCAGTCCGGCCTGCCCTATAATGGAAGGAAAACGCAGGTACATAATTACGCCTACTATGGTGAGAATGGATGGGGTAAAAACCCCGCTAAAAGTACCGAACCTTTTCATAAATTTTATTAGATCATACCCATTTCTTGTCCAGCTGAAAGTCATTTATTGATGAAACCTGCCTCCAGTAGTGGTACAAGATACGAATAATGCTACGAAGCAAAACAAAACTATGCTTATTAGGAACATATTTTGAAGCAGCTTGTTTACTTAAACAAAAAAGGAGACCATAATTATGCTTTCATCGGCATACTCAACAGATATTAATACTGCTGTGGCAGAAGCATTTACTAACTTTTGGCACTATGTCATTCAAAAAACACCTTCCATTCTTATTGGTTTAATGTTTCTTGCCCTCTTTACGCTCCTGGGTTATGGGCTGCGTTCCCTCATAAAAAGAAGATTGAATAAAGGAACTCATGATCCGCTGCTGACCAGCTTCATAGGCCGTGTTGTGATGGCTACCATGATAATATTTGGCGGTGCAATATTCTTAAATCAACTTGGACTTGGTGCTGCTGCCAGTGGTATTCTGGCAGGTGCCGGTTTGTCGGCCATCATTCTCGGATTTGCTTTCAAAGATATTGGGGAGAATTTTATTGCAGGCTTCTTTCTGGCTTTCAGCCGTGGCTTCAGCATTGGCGATGTTATAGAAGTGGCCGGTATCAAAGGTAAAGTAGACTCTATAAACCTGCGTACTACCCACATCCGCACCTTCGATGGCCGCGATGTATTTATGCCCAATGCCCAGATGGTAAAAAATCCGCTCTCTAATTTTACCCGCGATGGATTGCTGCGATACGATTTCGTGATAGGCCTGGATTACGTAGCCAATATTTCCGAGGCCATCGAATTAATTATGAAAACCCTGGATGCGGAAAAAAGAATAGAACATGAGGACGATCTAAAACCTTTTGCCTTATTGGAGCAGTTTAGTACATCCCGCATCACGCTGCGAATATCGTACTGGGTGAACTCCTATGACTTTCTTGGCCCCATAGCCTTTTTGCAAACAGATGTGATGAACAAAGTAATTGTAGCTTTGACCGAAGCAGGTTTTAATCTGCCCCAGACTAATTTAAACAATTAAGTTCAGGGCAACTGATATGCTAATCAAGAGCTTCAGGTAACCTCATATAGACATCCAATACAAAGCCAAATGTATAAAATTTTACGCTACCTGAGCCAAACTTATAAAAAGCTGATTCACAGTATAGCTTTTTAATCTTCAAAATAAAATACTGCAATGCACAGTGGAAAAGCCGCGATTACTTTCGTTGAAAGAATAAATCAGTACAAATTAAAAAGCCCCGTCAGTGACGGGGCTGTCCTATATTTTAAGGAGTGGATTACCGGAAAGTATCCGGGAACCGGGTGCTATAAGGTTCATAGCCATAATGTGAATATACAGAATCAATAAAGCTGTAATCTGCATTCTGTGGCCAGTTGTCTTTATCAAAACCGGGCGCGTTTTCCAGCTTTGCCTTATCAATGTCAAGCACAGCAAACTCTTCACCATCAGGTGATTTAAAATCAAAACTTTCTATGGGGATGGCAAAAAGCTTATCGCCTATACCCAAAAAGCCGCCAAAGCTCAATACAGCATAAACAACTTTACCACTTTTCCAGTCTATCATCAGGTCTTTTATATCACCTATGTTTTCGCCCATAGCATTACGCACTTTGGTGCCTCTTAACGATGAAGCGGACAATACTCTTGGAGTCATATTTTTAGATTTTTAAGATTAATAAATAAATTTGATTGCTAATATTATAACAAATGCAATGCCATAAAAATAAATACACACACTTAACAATCTAATTTACAATCTGATAAAAATTATCGAAACCATTCCCCCTAAAAATGCTTATCAGTTTCAAACCGTATCTCTTTTAGCCATGAGTAAACCACTGCTTGCAATTACAGTCAATTAACGCCACTATATTCACAAGATTTAGATTATGAAATTTTCTCACATTCGGGGTTTATATTCCACGTTTTGTGAAATCGGCCAACAGCTTAAATCATATAATGGCATGGTTATTCTACATATAGTACTTTGAATTAATAATTTAAAATCAAGGATATATGCAAAAGCTTCGCGACAAAAAAGTGGCCATCTTACTTACACATGGCTTTGAAGAAATTGAATTTACCGAACCCAAAAGAGCATTGGAAGAGGCGGGAGCCACCGTTTCAGTTATTGCGCCGGAGGGAGGTAAAGTAAAGGCCTGGGCAAAAACCAACTGGGGTACTGAATATGATGTTACGCTGTCCCTCGACCGCGCCAAATCGGGGGATTTTGATGCATTGATGCTTCCAGGCGGCGTAATGAACCCTGATAAGTTGCGCTTAAACGCACTGGCTGTTCAATTTGCCAGGGATTTTATGGAAAAAGGCAAACCAATAGCCGCTATCTGCCATGCTCCTCAGTTGCTCATTGAAACAGGTACCCTCAAAGGCCGAAAACTCACCTCCTACCCTTCATTGAAAACCGACCTTTCCAACGCCGGAGCCAATTGGGTAGATCAGGCAGTTGTGATTGACAGAGGGCTGGTGACCAGCAGAAACCCCGGTGACCTGGAAGTCTTTAACAAGAGCATGATAGATGAATTTTCTGAAGGCGTGCACCCATAATGAATGGTCACCGGACTGTGTAGCATCCTTCAAAAATACGTGAAACAATAGGTAAAAATTTTCACATTTGTTTGAATTCAAATCCACAGAACAATGATACCGGATTTGGAATTCGAAAACCGGCCAACATTTAATTACAATTTAAAATCAACTAAAAATGAAAGAAATAGACTGGCAAACACCGGCAACAGATGGCTATGGAAAGATAAAATTTTATCCACAGGCCAGGCTTCTGCCCACCAACGATCATGAATATAAGCTGCTTTTCAACATCAGTTCCAACAAAACAAAGCAAGGTGTAAATGCAGCTTTATGGCGCATGGCCCGTGCTTTAAATCTTTTTAAGGCATCCGGTATAGACGCGGGGAACGTTAAACTTGCAGCTATAGTTCATGGAAAGGCCTACGCCCTGGCGCTTTCAGATGAAAAGCATCTGGAAATTAAAGGCAAACCCAATCCCAATCTTGATCTTTTGGAGAAGTTGGTTAACAATGATGTTAAGATTTATGTTTGTGGCCAATCCATTGCGGGCAATAAACTGCATGCATCCGATGTAAATCAATTTGTGGATATCACCTTGTCCGCTTTGATGGCTTTTCCATACTTTGCCGGGCAGGCCTATACCCTTATCCCTTAGTTGTGGCAAAAAGCTTTCAGGAATCCGCAACCGGTTGAGGCACAAGAATTGTATAAGCGATTTTGTAACCTTTTGGTTATCCTTCCTGCAAAGGTTAATTGCAGGGGCCTATTTCGAAAAGCCAAACAGAGTAGAAAAAACCTAAATATTTTTTACCATGCCAAATACAGATAAATCCTCAAAGGGGAATTCCAAAACCGATAATAAAGACGGTAAAGGAA
>JAQVEI010000340.1 GCA_028697695.1 Lentimicrobiaceae bacterium | reverse complement strand
ATAAGCCATGGATACCTTCGTTTGGCATACGTTTTCATTTGTCAATGGATGGATTGAGTTTACTCCTGATTATACTTACACAGTTGCTGGGAATCCTCTCTGTGCTTATTTCCTGGAATGAAATCAAGCACAGAACAGGATTTTTTCATTTTAATATCCTTTTCATATTGGCCGGTATATCCGGTGTTTTTCTCGCCTCAGACCTTTTTCTGTTTTATTTCTTCTGGGAAGTAATGCTCATTCCTATGTATTTTTTAATCGCCATATGGGGGCATGAAAACCGGGTATATGCGTCCTATAAGTTTTTCCTCTTTACTCAGGGGAGCGGACTGCTGATGTTGTTGTCGATATTGGGTTTGTACTTTCATCACGCGGGTGTAACCGGAGTATATACTTTTGAAATAAGTGAGCTAATACATTATGCATCTGGTTCTTCGTTGGCTGTATTTTTTATGGCCGGTTTTCTGATTGCGTTCGGGGTGAAAATTCCTGCTTTTCTCTTGCATCCATGGTTGCCCGATGCACATACCGAAGCACCTACCGCAGGTAGTATCATTCTGGCCGGACTGATGTTGAAAACAGGCGTTTATGGTTTAATACGTATAGTAATACCTCTATTCCCCGATTTATCCGTTAGTATAGCCCCTTTTGCTATGGCTGTTGGTATAGCAGGTGTTTTATACGGCGCCAAACTCGCTTTTGCCCAAACAGATTTTAAACGTCTTGTAGCATACACCAGTGTAAGTCATATGGGTTTCATCATTATAGGTCTATATGCATTCAATGGCATCGCTTTCAGAGGAGCGGTAATGCAGATGGTCGCTCATGCCTTAAGTACAGGCGGGCTGTTTGTGGTGGCCGGCATTGTTCAGGAACGTTTGCACACGCGCGAACTGAAAAACCTTGGTGGCTTGTGGGACGACATGCCTGTACTTGGAGGGTTTACCTTCGTTTTTGTTATGGCGTCGTTGGGCTTACCGGCGCTGGCCAATTTTGTGGCCGAATTTATGGTACTGCTGGGAACATATCTCAGTAATCCTTTGCTGGGCATACTCGCCAGTCTCGGCCTCATTGTATCGGTAATTTATGCATTGCGTATCATGCAAAAAGTATTTTTTGGCCCCAAACAACAGCCATATAATGCAAGGGATGTAAATATAAGGGAGGTGGTTATTCTTAGTGCATTGCTTATACCTACCGTTTATCTTGGAGTTTCCCCAAAACCTGTTTTTAAACTGTTATCCGCTCCGGTTAATTCAGAAATATTCCTTCAACACGAAAATCTGACCCCGGATAATACATCCGTGGATATAAAAAATACAATGTATAAATCTATCGGAGCTTCACAAAGTACAAAGTTAAATTCAAAAATGCCGGTTTACTATGAATGGAAAGGAGGGAGCAAATGAATAATCTGGATATTTTGGCTTTAATGCCTCAAATCCTGCTCACGGCAGGGGCTGTAATGTTGCTTATTTCTATTGCCATTAAAAGAAATCATCTTTTTTCAGCCATTGCTGCCCTCTTGTTTGTTTCTGCTTCCTTTTGTTCACTGTTTTTTCCGCCTGTGCTCCATGAAATATCGGGTATTTTCATCCGTGATGGTTTTAGTATATTCTTTACCGGATTAATTCTGATTATCACCCTGTATATCATGCTTATTTCGTTTCAATATATGGAGAAAAGGGCTGAAGACATAGAGGAATATTATATCTTGATGCTTTTAGCTTCACTGGGTGCAACAGTGCTGGTTTCGTCCAGGCATTTTGTTACTTTTTTTCTGGGCCTCGAACTGCTGAGTACCTCGCTATATGTTTTGATTGCATTTTTAAGAAAGCGCCAAATTTCGGTAGAAGCGGGTATAAAATATCTGGTTATAGCGGCTGTATCTTCTGCATTTCTGCTTTTTGGTATGGCATTGGTATACTCAGGCTCGGGCAGCATGTATTTTGCTGAGCTGGTGCCCTGGTTTCGCAATACCGGAGTCAATTACACCGGCCTGGCAGGTGTCGTATTTATGCTGGGAGGCATTGGTTTCAAGCTGGCAATTGTTCCTTTTCATCTATGGACACCCGATGTATATGAGGGTGCACCTGCTCCTGTAAGTGCCTATGTGGCAACAGTTTCCAAAGCCGGTATGTTTGCTTTCTTCTACAGGTTTGTTACCGAGTCACAAATACTGGATGTAAAACAAATTGCTTTATTTATTACCATTCTTGCCGTGTTGTCAATGTTCATTGGAAATGTAATGGCTATAAGAGAACAGAATGTAAAAAAGATTCTTGCCTATTCCTCCATTGCTCATCTGGGCTATTTGTTGATTGCACTCATGATTACCGGCAATGCAGGCGCACATGCATTCGCATTTTACCTTGTCGTTTATACACTAACCATAACCGGTGCTTTCTCAATTGTTGCGTTTTTGTCTCAAACCGGTGATGATGCTTCTTCATTAGTGTATTATAAAGGCATTTTCTGGAGCAGGCCCGGGTTAGCTATTGCGTTCTCAATAATGCTGTTTTCGCTTGCAGGCATACCGCTGACTGCAGGTTTTATGAGTAAGTTCTATCTATTGCTGGCTGGTATAGGTAATGAATTGTGGTTGCTTTCCATCGTACTGATTGCTACCAGTATTATTGGCTTGTTCTATTACCTGCGAATCATTGTAGAAATGTTTACCAAAAGCGAGGTGCCTTTCCGGGAAATAACTCATTCAGGATGGTTGTACGGCTTGGTTTTTGGAAGTATTGCGTTAATATTGGTTGCCTTAGGTATTTATCCGGAACTATTGACCCGTTTAATATTTTATTTTTAAATATTTATTGCTCTTCGCCCGATAGCTTAGACTTTTCAGGGAAGTTAAACCAGTGATATCCGTCGCGGGTAATCAATGTATCGGCATCTTCCGGGCCCCATGAGCCTGCTGAGTAATTGGGAAAATTGGGTGCAGTGTTCCTCTCCCAATTTTCAAGCACCGGAGCAATGAGCTTCCAGGCAGCTTCTACCTGGTCGGCCCGCATAAACAGGGTTTGGTCCCCAATCATAGCATCAAGCAAAAGCGTTTCGTAAGCCTTAGGGGTATCTGAACTCTTATTTCCAAAATAATCAAAAACAACATCTACCGTATTCAACACCATTTCCAGCCCAGGTATTTTGCTTTGCAACTGAAGGCGAATAGCCATGTCGGGTTGTATGCTGATTACCAGGCGGTTTGGTTTAGGAACACCCGATATCCCGGATTGGAATATATTGTGGGATACTTCATGAAACTGCATGGTAATTACAGAAGCCGTTTTGTAAAGCCGTTTGCCTGTCCTTAAGTAAAAAGGTACACCCTGCCACCGCCAGTTGTCGATATATAGTTTTAGTGCAGCAAATGTTTCGGTGTTGGATTCATGGTCAACATCTTTTTCCCTGCGATAAGCGGCTACTTCGGTACCCTCAATCCATCCGGCGTTATATTGGCCCCTGGCCGACATAAATTCAACTTCTTCGGGTTTAATTTCCCTTACAGCCTTCAGCACATCCACCTTACGGTTTCTCACCTCATCGGCATCGAAATTTATAGGCGGTTCCATGGCTATGGTGCAAAGCAATTGCAACAAATGATTTTGAATCATATCACGCAGAATCCCTGCATGGTCGAAATACTCTCCCCTTGAACCTACGCCAATTTGTTCGGTTACTGAAATCTGTACATGGTCAACGTGGTTGCGGTTCCATAAAGGCTCCATTATTTCATTGGCAAAACGAAACGCCATAATGTTTTGCACCACTTCTTTTCCCAGATAATGGTCAATGCGGTAGATTTGTTGCTCACTAAAAGTATTCAATAATTT
>JAQVEI010000339.1 GCA_028697695.1 Lentimicrobiaceae bacterium | reverse complement strand
GTTTTTATTATTTTTGTGGCCGGAATCCTGTCAGGTTAAACAGGTGTTTACCTGGAGCATTATCGATTCATTACTTTGGTTGTTAATAAGACTTTTTAAGGTAAGGGATCATTCAGATAAGTCAGGGTCGTTAGTTCAGTTGGTTTAGAACGCATGCTTGACAGGCATGAGGTCACTGGTTCGAATCCAGTACGACCCACTTGATAGAGAAGGAGTTGGATGAGAGTCTGGCTCCTTTTTGATTTTTTCCTGACTTGTCCCCCTTCAAATTAGTGCGGTCGTAAGTATCTTATAATCAATGTTTGTGTTTTAAAAAATGCTAAATTTACCGCACTAAGGGTGAATTTATCATGAAGATAAGGGTTGTAAAAACTGCATCAAAAGCACAGGCTGTACAGGTTGTGCGTTACCAGAACAACAAAAGGATTGTTTTGCAGCATATCGGTTCTGCACATACAGAGGAAGCACTAAATGAGTTAATAATATTAGCGGAAGAATGGATAAAGGATTATACAGGCCAATGTTCTATTTTCCCTGATGAAAATCCCAACAAGTTGTTGCACCTTAACCACAGTACCTTTATAGGTATCAAATATCATTTTTTTTACCGGCAAATACTCGCCCTACAGGATATGATCAAACTAAGTGAATTACCTGCTTTATTAAAAGATCTGGTAACTATAAGGATATTTGAACCCGCATCCAAACTTCGTTCCCTTGAGCTGATGGAACGGTTCTTCGGCATTTGTCATAGTCGAAAGACCTATTACAGGATTGCCCCTGACTGTATCGGCCTAAAGGAAATAGTGGAGGAAAAGGTTGTCGACTTTGCTGGTGTTCATTACTTGTTCAATTTTGACATCCTTTTTTACGATGTAACAACGCTTTATTTTGAGACATTTGAAGAAGACGAGTTGCGCAGGAACGGCTTTTCAAAGGATAACAAATCCCAACAACCACAGATACTCATAGCCCTGATGGTAACTAAGGAGGGCTTTCCAGTTGCATATGAGGTATTTTCGGGCAATACCTTTGAAGGGCACACCATCATCCCTGTTATTAAAAGTTTTATTGAAAGAAACGGAGTGAAAGAATTTACAGTAGTGGCCGATGCTGCGATGATCAGCTCGGAGAACATACAGCAATTAGCTCAAAATGACATCAACTACATCGTAGGTGCACGACTTGGGAATATCCCCGAAGCACTGCTGGAAACCATTGACAAAACCATCAGCAGGGAAGACGGTAAAAGCATACGAATAAAAACGGATAACGGTTATCTTATTTGCAGCTATTCATCGGCAAGGTATCGCAAGGATCGATACGAAATGGAGAAGCAAATCGAAAAAGCTAAACAGGTAATAGCAAAACCGTCCAAAAGCAAAAAAATAAAGTTTACCCAAACAAAGGAACAGAAAATGGAACTCAATGAAGCATTGATTGAAAAAACGCAGAAACTGCTTGGACTCAAAGGATACTATACCAACCTGGAAGAGTCTGTGATCGACAATAAAACAGTAATAGAGCGATATCATGAACTTTATAAGATAGAGCAAGCATTCAGGATATCAAAGAATGACCTGCAAACAAGACCAATCTTTCACTTTAAGGAACAACCGATAAAACTGCATATATTGATTTGCTTTATGGCACTTGTCGTATCAAAGCATATAGAACTAAAAACTGGTATCTCGATCAGAAGATTCATAGACGAATCAAAAAAAATTGTTGATGGCGAAATACTGAACCACATCACCCAAAAAGTAGTAACGGTCAAAGCCCAACCAACTCAAAAAATGAAGGAGCTTATCGCAAAATTAGACGCACCGCACTAAAAGGGACAAGTCAGGAGTTGGATGAGAGTCTGGCTCCTTTTTGATTTTTTGGTGGAGTCAGATGCAAAATTTTTACAGGTTCATCTAAGCATTATCCTTTATGATAATGTTTTTATGTTGATGATTTTTTAAATCAATGGGGTGTCTATAAGCCTTTTTTAATCACTTTTGAAGGGACAGAAATTAATAGTCTCAACCAGTCATAATAAAGAGACAGATATAAAAAGAGAGACATAAGCCAGATAACTACCAAATTAAAAACCGGAGTTCCCGGCATAATGCCAAACAGGTTTTTCTCAGAGGCAAGGAAATGGGCCCTTCCATTTTTGAAATCAGGAGCCTTATACACCGGTGCAATTTTTTGCATTATGCCACATGGTGTTTCACGAAAAAATTCTTTGATTTCAGAGTTGAGAACCAGTTTTTCAAGTGAATTATTATGTGATTTCATCTTCAGGTCATAAAGATAATTATTCCCCTTCTCCTTATTCAAACTGTTGATAAGCCGGTCTTTCTCCGCCCTGATCTTCTTGTAACGGTCGTCATAATAATCCTTAAGACCGGCCAGGTGCGATTTGACATACCCTGCAGTCTCATGATTGTACTTTTCGATTACCAGATCATTGTAATGTTGGAAACGGGGTAAAGGTGTTTCTGAATCTAATTTTCCTATTTCATTTCTGATTACCAATAATTTATGTGAAATATCAGCAGCAGGTCTGTTTTGCCTGAGCCATCCGTTAATCAGATCCGCCTGACCGGTAAGTTCAGTTATAAGAATATCTGCGCGGAAAAGAGACTGAGCCATTTCTTTTTCTGAATCGAAGAAGTACTTCATATAATCATTTCCTTTGAATTGTTCTACGGCCAGTGCTTCAAATGCCCACCGTGAGACCATAATTTCTCCTGCGATCGGAACCGCATCCTTACAAGCCATTTTGCTTTGGAGATCATCGAATTTTACTATAACCCCGCAAAGCAGGATTTGCGGTATTAACATCAAAGGTATCAAGATATATATTGTCACAACAGAGTCGAATGCCGACGAAATATTCAATCCAAGCAGATTTGAAAATACTGCCACAGAGAAAAGAACAATCCAATATACAAATGTCATGTTATGAATTTCAAGTATCAGGTTGCCGATTGCCACAAAACTGAAGGCTTGAAATGCAGAAAGCAAAATAAGGAATAGTATTTTTGAATTCAGGTAGCTGAACCGGCTAAGATTGAGAAAAGATTCACGTTGCAATATCTTACGGTCCCTGATGATTTCCTCGGCGCTTACACTCATACCCATGAAGAGAACTACAACTATTGACATGAACAGATATGAGATGAGACTCTTATTTTCAAAGAAAACATAATTGTCTCCTTCCGAGAATCGTGTGAAAAATCCCACTATAACGGCAAGTACCGGAGCTTCCAGAATGTTAATTATGAAATATTGCCTGTCGGCGATTTTTATTTTCAGATTACGTTCGAAGAAAATCCTGAATTGTTTGAGTAGTCCCGGTTTTTTAGAACCTGATTCGGGCAGTGAAGCCGGTGTTGCCTGTTGTGATTCATCTTTTTTCTTCATCTCTTCACGGTACCGGCTATACCAGTACTCAGGAGAAAAACGGCGTTCCGGAAGAAAGTTCCCTGAGTTGTCTATTTTTCTGGATTCGACTATTTCCAATACCTGTTCGGGATTAACGTTTCCGCAATTAAAACATTCGCATACATCCGCATTTACATGATTTACCTCCCTCTTAAAATATATAATGGCATCAAGGGGATTACCGGTGTAAATAGGCCTGCCTCCCGAATCGAGCATCCACAGCTTGTCGAACAGCTTAAAAATAGCTGATGAGGGTTGATGTATATTGACAATGATCAGTTTACCCTTGCGCGCCTGTCTCTTAAGCAGCTGCATTACTTTCTCCGAATCAGTGGAAGACAATCCTGATGTAGGTTCATCAACAAAAAGTAAAACAGGTTCCCTTATAAGCTCAAGAGCTATGTTCAGT
>JAQVEI010000338.1 GCA_028697695.1 Lentimicrobiaceae bacterium | reverse complement strand
CAGATTAGAATATACGGTTAAAAATTCACCATGTCTTACGATGACCACGTTGTTGTAGTTGGGCAGCGTCATGGTTGAAGTCACTTGCCCATCGAATATTGCCCTTGCTATCGAGCCTTTTTCGGTCGCAATATCAATGCCATTATTTTTGGTTTTTATGCCTCTGAGTACAGGATGAGCATGTTCGCCGAAGGTTTCTGCTATAATTCCTCTTTCGGTAGGCCAGGGCAAACGACCCTGATTGTCGGCAAAGTTGGCTGAAAGTCTGGCTTCTTCAGGCGTTAGCCCAAATTTATTCTCCGGAGCAGGTTTGGTACCCGCTTTTTTGGCTTCCGCTGTGGCTTTACGGATTTCTTCGGCAATAAGATCTTCTATCGCTTTTTGCAACCGCTTCGCAGCTTTTTCGCTTTCGCGAATCTTTTTCAACAACTCTTTTTCTTTTTGAGAGAGATTTTTAACCGCCTTTTCCTGGAGACTGCGAGCCTGACTAAGCTTGTGCTGCTCCGATTTTTCGAGATCGATCAGCGATTGCTTCTCCTTTTTCTGTTCCTCAAGTAAAGCCACTTTTTGATTTAAAATAACCTGGCTCTCCTTTATTATCCTAACCTGATTTTGCCGGTAACTGGTATATTGTTGCAGGTATTTAAGCCGTTGATAAGCCTGGTTAAAATCTTTGGCCGAAAAAATAAACATCAGCCGGGAATAGGAATTCCTGTTTTTACCCGCGTAAAATATCATGCGTGCATATTCATCCTTGAGTTTTTTTATCGTTTTGGTAAGTTCCAGAATGGTATCGTTGGTTCGGTTGATGCTTTGATTCAGTTGGTTTAATTCGGAGGTGATGGCTCTGATAAGTTCTTCCCGCTTGGTTATCTGCTTATTTAGCAACTGTAAGGCGTTCACCGATTCACGCTTGTCTTTCTTTGTTTCATCGAGCAACTTATTGGTATATGAAATATCAGCTTCAATTTTTGCTTTTTGTTTTGAAAGCTCGCTTTTTTTGTCCTGTGCCTTAAGTGGTGTCGAAAAACCTGACATAATCAAACAAAGCAGCAAAAGTAACTTTGTTGGCTGTTTTTTAAAGTAGATAGGTAGCTTAAACATCATACCGCTTAAAAATTAGTAATTCTGGAATATTTGTCCGGAATCCTGAATGGAAAGTTCAGATTATCAGGAATTTCAAAACGGGTATATTCAACTTCTATGCTGTTTTTATTGTCGAGTGTTTCGAGGTTAAAACTTACTGTCATGGGAACAAGTTGATTGTTTTGTTTTTCGTAGGTATAGCTGCCTTCCACTTTACGGCCGTTGGGTGTCAGCTCCCTAATGAGCACCCTGGTAATTTTAAATGTTTCGGGGTTAAGCCAAAGGTTTTGAAGAGGAATACTAATTTCATTGTTGTTGCGCACATACTTTTTAAGCTTTCGCCTGCCAGTGGTAGTGAGGGTATATTCATGATTGTCGATGCCTGCACGAAAGGTGGAATTCTCGTAAAAAGAAAAATCATTGCCTGTGAGAAATGACTGAAGCATATCAAAATCAAGGGTACTGTTTATTTTGGTGTTGATATAGTTGAAATCACCGGTAAAATAGGTCTTATCAAGCCTGTTCATGTAAAATATTGAATCGTTGGTAATCAAAATTCTAATCATTTCAATACCAAAAGCAGGCGAAATGGAAACCCAGATTAGGCTGTCTTTTTGAATCCGGAGTTGACCACTGAAAGTTGACCGGCTTTTATTTTGATAGAATGAAGCAGAAAATCTGGCGGAGAGGTTGTGATACTTTAATTCGTTTTTTTTAAGGCTTTCAAAAATAAAAGCTGCGCCTTCTTCCTTTAAAGGTTTACGGATGGTACGCTTGCTTACCGAACATGAAATACTGACCATGATAAGCATCATCATCAATAAAATATTCGTATAACGGCTCTTATTCATACAATAATCCTTCTTCTGCTTTTTGTTTTAAAAATGAAGATCCCTCCCCTGCTTTGGCTGCCTTTTTCCATGCTTCCCAAGCTTCTTCTTTACGATTGAGTTTAAAAAGGATGTCTCCATAATGTTCCCATACCGTATCACTTACTTCGTTTGAAGCTTTGATGGCCCTTTCAATGAAAACCAATGCTTTCGCGTAATTTTTTTGTTTATACCAAACCCATGCATAGGTATCGAGGTAATATGAGTTTTCGGGGTCCAGTTCAACAGCTTTGGCAGCCATCGTATTTGCCTTGTCGAGGTCAATGGAATCCAACGCAAGATTATAGGCGTAATTATTCAGAATTGCGGCATTATCAGGCTGCAATTGCAAGACTTTGTCATGTGTATCGTATGACAATTCCTTTTGTCCCGCTGAATAATAAACTGTAGCCAACAGGTCGTAAAAATCAATTTTGAGTGGATGATTCGAAGTTGTCAGCTTTAAACCCTTATTCAGCGAAGCTATGGACGAATCGTAACTTTTCAGTTCGAACATAGCCCATCCGTTTAAGAAATAGGGTAAAGGTTGCAGGGGGAATAACTCCGTAGCTTTTTGGCTGTCGGAGGCAAGTCTCGAAAAATCTTCCAGGTAATTGCTTGTCATCAACAGATTTTGCCAGATTTCATACTTCGAAGGATCCAGTTCGATACTTCTGGCAAACAAATCCCGGGCTTCTGCGTATTTTTTAAAAGGCATTAAAATTTCTCCCCTAAGCGATAGGGCTTTAGGCTCGTTTGGATGCAGTTCAGCCAGTATAGCGGTTAATTCCATTAAGTCATCTTCAATACCGGGATAATCCTTCACCTGCGAATAATAGGAAATAAGTACCCTGATTTTGGTATCTGAATCCAGGTAAGGATTTCTGAAGCCCTCCTTTAACGATTGGGTGGCATTCTCCATGTCACCCTGACTGCGGTAGAAATCAGCAAGTGAAATGTTGATGTAGGCATTCTCCGAGTCAATGGCTTTTATTTGCTTGTATGTATTTAAAGCTTCGTTGCGTTTACCCAGATGCAGGTAAAATTCAGCAAGCGTGGATAAAATACGGCTGTCCCAGGCATTGGCTGCGGCAAGCTTTTCCAGTTCAGCAAGAGCTTTCTTTTCCTTATTCATCGCCAGATAGAGCTGATGCTTGCGCATGGATATATCTTCGGTAATGCCTACTATCTTCTCAAAATCATCATAAACTTTTATCGCATCCTGAGGCTTTTTAAGTAAGATATATTGGTTGACCAATTGCTGCAGGAATTCCTCATCTGCTGGATTTTCATTATGCAATGCCGCGTATATGGGCAAAGCTTTTTCGGGTTTGCCAACCTGGGTGTAGAGTGACGCAAGCGTTTCTCTGTACCACTTGTTGCCTGGCGATAAGGCATAGGCCAGTTCAGCCTGCTCCAGCGACTTACTGATTTCGCCCTTCATAAAATAAATCCTGGCCAGCTCATGATGTGCAGCGTCGTTACCGGGATCCTGGGTGGCAACCTGCGTAAATAATTCAAATGCTTTTTCAGGATTGTCGGTTAACCTGGCTTTGATGGCATCCAGAAACAGGCTGGTAAGCCTTTGTTTCTCTTTGAATGCCTGTACCTGTTCTTTAGTATAAACGGCTTCACCGCCCTCATCCTGCAATTCCTGGGCAAAAGCGCCGGAAGTCAGCAAAAAGAGCAAGAGTATATATAATATTGAATTGCGGGCCATACTCATTTATTGTTGAAAAATCAATTGTTTAGTGGGTTCCGGTATGTCCAAAACCACCGCTACCCCTATGTGTTTCATTTAAACTCTGTGCTTCTTCCCATTCTGCTTTCTCGTGTCGATTAATTATCATCTGTGCAATTCTTTCACCTGGATTAATTTGAAAGGTTTCAGACGAGAGGTTTA
>JAQVEI010000337.1 GCA_028697695.1 Lentimicrobiaceae bacterium | reverse complement strand
TATAAGTTTTTCATTCCATACCTGATGCCGGTAGAGGCTTCTGAGCACGAACAGCATCAAACCAATCCCCAGCATTCCGTACACACCGAAAAGCGCGGCATGCCCATGCACCGGTGTGGTATTCAGTCCCTGCATGTAATACAATGCAATGGGCGGGTTGATGAGGAAACCAAAAATTCCGGCACCCAGAAAATTCCAGAACGACACGGAAAGCAAGCTGTAGATGGGCCACTTATAATCGCGCAGCCACTGTGTAGCCTTGCTCAGGCGGTAATTATGAAATGCCTCAAATCCTATAATTACCAGCGGAACCACCTCTAATGCGCTAAATGTTGCACCCAGCGCCATAACTGCCATGGGCGTTCCGGTAAAGTACAGATGATGGAAAGTACCCAGTATGCCTCCAAACAGGAAGATAATGGTTGCAAAAAGCACGCTGGCGGTAGCGGTACGCGTTCCCAGCAGGCCCATTCTCACGAAAAGGAAAGCAGCTACTACGGTTGCAAAGACTTCAAAGAAACCTTCAACCCAAAGATGTACTACCCACCAACGCCAGTACTCAGCAATGGCCAGATTGGTTTGCCTGCCCCACATGAGTCCGGCTGCATAGAATATGGCTATGGCTGCTGAGGCGATAAGGAACAGCAAAAGCAGATTCTTTTCTTCAGATCTGCGTTTGAATACCGGAATGAGTGGCCGTATCATTAACGTAAGCCAGATAAATAGTCCTACGACCAGAAATATCTGCCAGAAGCGCCCTAAATCGACATATTCATATCCCTGATGGCCAAACCAGAAATTTTCTACCATACCTAACTTTTGCATTACTCCGAACCATTGCCCGGTAAGTGACCCGGCCACAATAATCAGCAAAGCAATAAAAAGGAAGTTCACCCCAAATTTTTGAAATTTGGGGTCGCGACCTTCTATGGAAGGCACGATATATAATCCGGTAGCAAGCCAGGCGGTAGCTATCCAAAATATAGCCAGTTGAACATGCCAGGTTCGGGAGATGGAATAGGGTAGAATTTCGGAAAGCGGGAAGCCATAAAGCGCCTGCCCTTCTACCCCATAGTGCGCCGTAACGATTCCCATGACCACCTGAACCAGAATGAGCAGGTTTACTACCCAGAAATACTTCTCAACTGCTTTCATGGAGGGCGTAATATTCTGACGCATCAGCGGGTCTTCCACGGGATACTCCAGGCTATCCTCCTCTCTTTTTCGGGCATGATAAAATACCAGAATGCCAATTCCTATCAATAACATGACCACGCTGAAGCCGGTCCATAATATTAAATCACCGGTGGGTTTATTCCCAATAATTTCATCGGGTGGCCAATTGTGGGTATAGGTAATTGTTTTTCCCGGGCGCTCGGTCACACACGCCCATGACGCCCAAAAGAAAAAATTATTCATCTGCTGCATACGCTTTTTATCCCTGATGGCATTCAGCGGTATGGCATAATCGTCGCGCAATTGATTATAATCAGGATCATCCATGAACAAGCCAGCGTAGTGTTTGCTGAGCATAGCCATGGCCTCAGCCCGCATGGGGCTGATGGTAATAATCCCGGTTGCAGGGTCATAGGTATTTTGTCGCAATTCTTTTTGTAATCTCACCTTCAAAGCTGCCTGAGCCTCACTGTCGAGCCGATCATATTTGTTGCCAAACTCTTCTCTTGCCCACTGCTGAAGAATATACATGGCTTCGCGGTGCAAATAATCAGCAGTCCAGTCAGGCGCAACATAAGCACCATGTCCCCAAATGGTTCCTACTTCCTGCCCACCCATGCTTTGCCAGACATTCTGCCCGTCTTTAATATCCTGGGCGGTCATCAGCACTTCGCCATCGGTGGTTACCACTTTTGAAGGTACAGGCGGTGCAGCCTGATAGATTTCAATGCCATAATATATCAATACAGCAAATGAAAATATCATTACTGATGCAAAACCAATCCAGAGTTTTTTTTCTGTTTTCATATAATGTGTTTTTGGTTGAATATGAATTGATTAACCCTACCTGAAAGGCAGGGAGATTAAAAAAATTATCTTTTTAAAAAAGTGCCATATTCTCCTATACCCACTGCCAACGAATGAATAGAAGTAGTTTCCAGTACCTGTTTCAGCTCATTCCTTATGCCCGCCAACCGCTCATGGGCCGGACAGGGCTGAACTGACGAGCATTCTTTAAGACCCAACCCACATTGAGTATAAAGTTTATCCCCATCAATAAGTGCTACAATGTCGGAAACCATGCCCTCTCGCATTTGGCTTGAGGTTAGGTAAAAACCTCCTGATTTTCCCTTTGCAGAAGAGATAATTCCGGCTTTAACCAGTTGCTGAAGAATTTTTGAAGTAAAGGATAATGGAGATTCTATCCCCACAGAAATATCGGAAAGGATAGCCCGATGCCCGTCAATCGATTGACGCGCAATAAACAAAGTTGCTCTAATGGCGTATTCACAGGCTTTAGAGAACATAAGCACAATTTTATTACACAAATTTATATAAATTATTTAATCGGACAATACTGTCCGATTAAATAATTTTCATCAATAATAAATCTATATCATCTAATCGCGCAAATACATTTTATTAAACACGTCTATTGAAGAAAAACTCCTTTAAAAAGATTTATAATAAAATTAGGATCATACTTTTTTGTAATAAAAATTATTCATAAGTTTACCAGTCTTTTATATGCTATTTTTTTTATTTTTCATTCCATATCGCGCCTATGAACAAAATCATTATCAACGCATGTATTTTTCTGTTTATAGGTGTAACAGCCTATGCTCAGCATCAAATCAGGGGCACAGTTCGAAGTTCGGACAATGGTGAAACGCTGCCGGGTGTAAGCATTTTGATTAAGGGAACCAGTCAGGGTACATCAACTGATGTGGATGGTAACTACCAGCTTAATGTCCCTGACGGTCAGGCAATATTGGTTTTTAGCTTTGTAGGGTATACTTCTCAGGAGGTAGCAACAGGCAACCGTAGCGTGATTGATGTAGAACTTACGCCTGAGGCCAGACGACTGGATGAGGTGGTAGTTACAGCACTTGGAGTAAAGCGCGAAAAACGAGAAATCGGTTATTCCTCTGAGAAGATCAATACCGATGAAGTGCTGCGAGCCGGAACATCCAATGTAATTGGTGCACTTTCGGGTCGTAGTGCCGGGGTTCAGATTTCGCAGGGCGATGGAGTTGACGGAGGCTCTACCCGTATTACAATTCGCGGAAACAACAACCTGGCGCGTACCAACCAACCCCTGATAGTGGTCGACAATGTTCCCATGGAAAACCTGCCGGGACTTGATAACATAGGCCGGGGTGTGGATTGGGGAAACGGCATTGCGGATTTAAACCCATTTGATATTGAAGAATATACTGTATTAAAAGGCGGAGCGGCCTCAGCTTTGTATGGCGAACGCGGAGCAAACGGCGTAATTCTTATCACCACCAAGCGGGGTAAAAAGCAATCAGGACTTGGAGTTACTTACAATTATAACATCAAAACCACACATCCTTACCGTTTTAGAGAAGTTCAAAACAAGTATGGACATGGGGGCCCAATTTCTTTCAGTGAGCCAAAATTTCCTGTAGATGAAGACGGCACCCTGCTCTACCCTGGAATTTATGGTACCGACCAGCTAATTATGGACATGGAGGGAAACACTTCGACCACCGCCCAACAGTTCGGTTATTATGGGTCGTCCGTCTCCTGGGGGCCACCCATGAATGGACAACTGATAAAATGGTGGGATGGGAAAATGAGAAATTATTCTCCCCAGCCCGACAATCTAAAACTGCCTTTTAAGGATGGCATTACCCAAACCCACAATGTGTCGGTGCAG
>JAQVEI010000336.1 GCA_028697695.1 Lentimicrobiaceae bacterium | reverse complement strand
TACCTATAGTTATTGATAGTTGAACCCCTACAGGGTTCTCTATTCTTGTGTCCTGACTTACCCCCAATTCCGCATTGACTGCTGGCGCAGCCATGCTCCATTTGGGGTTATTCAGAGTTAAACCCCTCCGGGGTTTATTTTCAGGTAGCCAGCTATGGCCTGGGAAGTCCTGCCTGCTTACCTATAGTTATTGATAGTTAAACCCTTGCAGGGTTCAGCGTTGTTAAGCTCTTCTTACGGTTCAACCGTTGGTTTTTTTGAAAACAATAGCTACCACTGTGCGGTCATCACCGCCCATGTTTACGCTTAATCCGTAGGGTCGTTCATCAGGAATAATTATCTGGGCTTCGCCTGCTTTGCCGGTGAGTTGTTCCCACAGGGTAACCGCCTGATGTACGCCTGTTGCCCCGGTAGGATGCCCCCATCCGATAAGCCCGCCGGTGGTATTTACCGGTATTTTACCATTGCGGGCGGTATTGCCTTCCAGCACAAAGTCGGCCCCTTTACCCCGTGGTGCCAGACCAATGGCTTCCATGACAATAATACCGGCTATGGTGAAGCAATCGTGGGTTTCAACGGTGGCCAGTTGATCAGGGGTAATTCCTGCTGATTCCATTGCCTGTTTGGCGGCATGTTCAATAGTGGTTAGGCGCGTAAGATCCTCGGGGTCTGAAGTGAGGTCGTCAGTGGCATGACCTATTCCAATTACTTCAACAGCATCTTTTAAATCAATTCCGGTACGTTTAAGGCCTTGCTCGCTGACGATAGCTATGGCCGATGCACCGTCGGAAACCTTGGAACAATCATACACATTCAGATAATCGGTGAATGCCGCCGGGTTGGGTTCGGTGAGGCCGAGAGTCTCCAGGTCTTCTACTTTGTTTTCATACTCCTGTGCGGTGGGACACAGGCGGGCATTTTCAATGGCATTGCGAAACCAGCGGGCTTGTGCCTGACGGGTTTTCAGTTTTCCGTATTTCTCCTGATAGGCTCCGGATCGGGTGCTGAACTGTCCGGGGAAAAAATATGCCGGCCCCGCCTTGCGCTTTTGAAACCATCCGGCCAGAGCCAGTAAGTCAGCACCGTAAATGGCTTTGACCGTATTCTGAACCTCCACACCTACTGCAAGCACCACCTCGGCTGAGCCCGATAATATGGACTTAATTCCCGTTACCAGCGCCAATCCTCCTGAGGCACACGCGCCCTCGACCCGCAATGATGGTTTGAACCTGAGTTGGGGGTCAATGGTTGTCATAAAAGCGCCCAAATGCGCCTGACGGTTGAAACGGGCTGCCATGAAGTTACCTATAACGCCTTCGTCAACATTTCCGGCTCCACCAATCTGCTTCAGTGTACCTTGTCCGGCCTCTTTAATGTAGTGTTCCAGGCCCGGGCGTTCTTTTTTAGGATTAAATTCTTTGCGTCCGGTACCCATCGAAATGGTATTGTAACCGGCCACCATATATATTTTCTTGTGTGGTTTCATAACGCTTTAAATTTCTGATTAGATAACAAATTCATTGATAGGGCCATACGCGTGAAAAAAGCCGGTCATCAATACCGTATTTACATCATCGGATGATAAAGCCACGTGGTCTTCCAGCAATTTACGCCCGATCTCTCTGGATCGCCGTGCATAATCCAGTGCCAGTTGGCAGCCCGGATCATTACATTTTTTATAGGCAGCAAAAACAGTTTCCACTATTGCATTCCTGTTGGCAGAACGAACCAAGTTTTTCCATGGCATCACTACTGAAGGCACAAGTCCCAGCCATTCATCTGTTTTTGCTGCAAAACCGGTAAATGGTATATAGTCTTCCTTATCCATTGAATACACCGCAGTGGGACGCCCTTTTTCATAGCGGAAGAAACCATTTTTTTGAGTGCCATCCGCATTCTGACCACCTTTTATGCCCTTGTTGTAGTAATCATCCAGCAGTTGGCTGTGCAGATTTTCATCTTTCATATAGGGGTTCATCACCATCATAATAAAGCGAACAACATCTATACCTACGTAATCAATGAGCTGAAATATTCCCATGGGTCGCATCAGGTAATCCTGACCTATCTTATTGATGGCATAAATGGCTTCATGTAGGGGCATATCTTTGGCAAGTCGCATGGCTTGTTCGATGCCGTAAAGTGCATCACGCATAAAATGCCCGTTACCGATAAATCCGGCCACATCGTTTGATCGGACTACGATCTTACGCAAATTAGATGCAAGTTGTTCAGCAAACTTCACCATTTCTTCGGAGTTTTCGGGAATGGTAATAAGCTCAACCAATTTTTGCACTGCCGGCGGATTGTAAAAGTGAAAGCCGAGAATGCGTCCTTCCAGTCCTGCATCAGTATTTAAACCGCCAATGGGAATGGAGGAGGTATTGGTGAAAAACAAGGGCTTGTTGGTATTGTTGGAATCAATCTGCCTGAACATCCTGACTTTCAGTTCAGGGTTTTCGGCCACCGCCTCAAATACCAGAAAGCTGTCGTAGGCCGCTTCTATGCGGGTAACCGGGCGAACGAGCTCTAGTACTTCATTAACGTAGGCTTCAATTATTTCACTGTTTTCGATTAAATCGTGACGGTTTGCATAAAGCTGTCTCAGCAACACCGATTTCTTTTCAGCAGCTTTTAACACCTGGCTACGCAGATATTTCATGAGTCCGGGCAGAGCTTCGGAGCTGATATCCATGGCGTTAAGGACAAAATTTCGTTTCTCGTTTCCTGGTTTAAGTTTCAGGTCAGCCATTTCCAGAGCAACCAGCAATAAAATGCCACTTCCCATTTTGCCTGCTGCTCCCAGCACGGTTACATTGGTTAATCTCTCAGTATAATCCATAGAAATTTTTTTTTCAGGTGATTGATTTATAGTGTGCTTGGTTTATTTTACCTCCTGGGGGCCTCCCCAGTTTGGTTTACGTTTATCAAGAAATGCAACCATTCCCTGTGCTCCTTCCTCTCCAAAGGGATCACCAAAATGGGTACGTTCCAGTTTTTCGCCATCTATATAAGGCATTTCAATCCCTTTTCGGGTAACTTCCTTTACCAGCCGGACGGCATTTGGGCCTTTTGCCTCAATGGCTTTGGCCAGGCGCATGGCTTCATCCATGAGACCTTCGGGAGAGGTTAATTTTTGAACCAACCGCATCTGCAAGGCTGTTTGTGCATCAATGGCTTCGCCGGTGGTGAGCAAATACAGGGCATCACCCAAATTGGTAAGGCGCGGAAGCCGTTGCGTGGCCGCATAACCCGGTATAAGTCCCAGGCCAACTTCAGGTTGTCCCATTTTAATGGTGTCGGCAGCTATTCTAAAGTCACAGGCCATTGCCAGCTCCATGCCACCACCCAAAGCAAACCCGTTTATGGCAGCAATAACAGGGAAGTGCAACTGCCCAAGTTTGGTGAAAACAGTTTGACCGGTTTCTGAAAACCGGCGTGCCTCATCGGGTGTCATGTTTACCATTTCAGCTATATCGGCACCAGCCACAAAAGCCTTACCTTCACCTGTAATGATTAGTGCTCTTACTGTTTCGTCGGTTGAAAGCCCGGTAATTAAATCTCCCATTTCTTCAAAAAATTGGGTATTCAAAGCATTCATGGCAGCAGGGCGGCTGATTACAACCACCACAATATTGCCTTCTCTTCTCATCTTTAAAATGCTGTACTTCATAAGGCTGTATTTAAATATAAATTATTTGAAGGGAGGTAAAGATAAGCAGATTTTTTGAAAGTCAGCTACTGCTCATTCGATTGAACGATATAAATCGCCCAATTTATGGCCACAGTTGAGTGAAATTATTGCATTTACAGACCCGACTGTTGCCATTTTCCTATCTTTGCAAAGGTTCGGGTATTCGAGATCGGAAG
>JAQVEI010000335.1 GCA_028697695.1 Lentimicrobiaceae bacterium | reverse complement strand
TAATGTTAGGGTGAATTAATGAAATCAGCTGTCCGAAAACCGATGAACCGAAAAAATGTGTACTTTTACCCATGTAGTATTATAGTTTGGTGACATAAAACTACAAAAAATGAGTTAGGTTGTGCTTAATGTACTTCCTAACTCATTATTTTTACCGGACAACAGTGATTTTTAATATCACTTTTATTTCTCAAAAACTTTTTTATATTTGCTGTTGCAGATTTATCTTTTATTATACATCTTTGAAAAATAAGATCATGCTTCGCTTCTAAAAATCTATGCTGAAAAAATCCTTTAACTCAATCAATAAATCCCATATTATGTTAAAAAACTTATTCCTTGTTACAGTTTTATTTCTGTCTGTAACTGTTTTTGCCCAGAAATCATCTATGAAGTTCGGGAAAATTGACCGTGATGATTTAATCATGAAGAATTTTGAATCTGATACCAGCGCAGGGGGACTTGTTCTGGGCGATATTGGCCAGATGAAGATTGATTATAAGGTGGGTACAGGTTTTGAATTAGTGTACAAGCGGCATGTACGTGTTAAAGTATTCAATGCCAATGGATTTGACCTGGCTAATTTCAAAATTCCTTATTATGAAATCGGTACATCCCGTGAACGGATTTCAAGTATAAAGGTCACCTCATACAATCTGGAAAATGACAAAGTAGTAGAAACCTCATTGAAGAAATCTGATATGTATGTGGAAGATATCAGTTCGAAAGAGAAGAGTTTAAATTTTTCGGCTCCAGGCATTAAGGCTGGGACAGTATTTGAAGTAGAATATCAGCTATTTTCTGATTTTTTTTGGATAATGCGGGATTGGGATTTTCAGTACACTGTACCGGCGCGGTTTAGTGAGCTTACGGTTACGCTGCCTGAATATTTCGTTTATAAAAGACTGATGAAGGGATATGTGCAACCAACCATCAGCAAAACCGACTCATATACAAGCAATCTATCTGTTAGGGATAACAACAACGCTGTACAAAATATTCCCTATCAGACCTACACTCAGAAAATTCGTTTTGAAGATGTTCCTGCATTTAAACAGGAACCTTACATGAATGCCATGTCCACCTATCTGGCATCCATTGAATTTGAGCTGTCTGCCGTGAATTTTCCATACAGCAGAAAAGACTACAGCAGTTCATGGGAAAAAATCAGCAAAGAACTATGGCAGGATGATGATTTCGGCACCCAAATTAAACGAAAGAAGGCTGTAAAGGAGTACACAGATCTTCTTATGGCTATACCTGATGAAAAACAGCGCATGATTACAGCTTTTGATTTGGTTAGAAGTAACATGGCATTTAACAACAAATATGGCATATATATAACTACAACTCTGCCCAAAGCCTGGGATAAAAAGACAGGGAAGGCTGCCGACATCAACCTGTTGCTGATCTCGCTGTTGAGAGACGTTGGCATTGAAGCCGAACCGGTTATTTTGAGTACCAGAGACAATGGTCAGGTTCATCCTGCCCAGGTGATGCTCTCCAGGTTTAATTATGTAATAGCCGAAGCACGTATAGGAGAGGAAGCATTTTTACTGGATGCCACCCAAAAACGACTGCCCTACACCATGCTTCCGGAAAGATGTTTAAATGGCAACGGACGAAGGATTTCGATGAAACCCGAACTGAATGATTGGGTGAACTTAAATCAGAACATCACCAATGAAAGAGTGATGTTTACTCAAGTTAAAGTTAACCCCTCGGGAAAAATTGAAGGAGATTTCGACCTCATGGAAACAAATTATTTTGCGTTTAACAGGAGTAAGAAAATAAGAGACAAGGCCAGCCACGAGGAGTATATCAGTGATTTCGAGGGAGAGCTTCCGGGGCTGCTTATTGATGATTACACTATAGTAGATCCGGACAATTTACAGGAACCACTGCACATTAAATTTAAAGGACGGCTCAATGATTCAGATGAAGCACCCAAAGATATGATTTATTTTAATCCATTGATGGGAAGTGGAATAACCTCCAATCCTTTTACTTTGGAAGAACGCGAATTCCCGGTTGATTTTATCAATCCCTATACTTATAAGGTGATAAACATGATAGAAATCCCCGAAGGCTATCAGGTGGCTGAGGTGCCGGTGAGCGCTGCCATATCTTTACCCGATGGCATGGGTATGTACAGGTATAACATCGTAGTGAATGACAATCAGATACAGGTAAATTCCACCTTTATGATGAAAAGCGCAGTCATTACCTCTATCCATTACAAACATCTTCGGGATTTTTATTCCAGGATAGTAGCCAAAAATGCTGAAATGCTGGTGTTAAAAAAGATATAAACCATGAGAATCGCAGTCTTTAGGGCATTCCTGACATTTTGTGCTTTTTTTTGGTTTGTCCAGCTTTACGCTCAGGATTATTCGGTAACAAGCATTCCGGAAGAACTAAAAAAAGGTGCAAATTCAGTGGTGAGAAAAAGCAGTGTTACCTATTCGCTTGGCAACAAGCAAACAAGCATACACAGCCATTCAGCCATAACCATACTTAACTACAAAGCACTTGATCTGGCACATTTGATGATTTTTTACTCCGTTAACGATAAGCTTAAAATACACAAAGCGATTATCTACGATGCGTGGGGCAAAAAAATCAAATCCATTAAACGTTCAGAAATGAACGATTACAGCGTGGCAGCCAACACCACACTTTACAGTGACCAAAGGGTTATTTTCAGCCAGGTTAATCCTGCATCCTACCCGATTACTGTAGAATATGAATATGAAATCATCCATCCGTTTCTTTATGGCATAAAATATTTTTCACCCTACGGCGATAATTACCAAAGTGTGCAAAATGCAAGTTTTATACTTGAAAATCCATCCGGAATCCCTGTAAAATTTAGTACCGCCAATCTGCCATCAAATGTTCAGGTGAACGAAAGCAGCCCGGGCATGTCGTGGCGCTTTAGCAACTTACCTATTATAACCGAAGAGCCTTTATCTCCTTCCTTTGTAGAAATAAAGCCGGAAATAAGGGTTGCACCGGAACGCATAGCATATGATAAATATGAAGGAAAAGCCGATACCTGGGAAAACTATGGCCGCTTTTTGGCTCGTCTGAACAGCGACGATAAAGGGCTTTCGGCCGAAACTGTTCAGCGCTTGCGGCAGTTGACCTCCGCCTGTTCGACAGATCGCGAAAAAGTCAAAGTTCTGTACCAGTACATGCAATCACGGACGCATTATATCAATATAGCCTTTGGCATTGGCGGCATACAGCCCTCGCCGGTTTCACAGGTTGATGTATTGGGTTATGGCGACTGCAAGGATTTAAGTACTTATATGATAGCCCTGTTGAAAGCTGTAGATATAGATGCTTGCTATGCCGTAGTCAAAGCCGGCAAACACAATCACCACATCATACCGGAATTGACAAACCATCAGTTTAATCATGCCATTGTGTGTGTGCCACTACCCAATGATTCGTTGTGGTTGGAATGTACAAGTCAGGTGATGCCTTTCAATTTTTTAGGGATGTTTACCGATAACCGGTACGCACTTATCGTGAAAGATGAAGGCAGCAAACTGGTAAAGACTCCGGAGTATGGTAAGGATGAAAACTACATATATTCCAGCTTTACCTTATCACACAGCAACGATGGGGCGAGTACAAAAGGAACGATTAAGTATGGCGGACTGATGATGGATGATGTGGCGAATGTTACAATACTACCACGAAAGGAACAATTGCTATGGATTGACCGTGAACTCCAAATTCCTGATTTCGTTGTGAAAAATCTTCGGTTTATATCCGGCAAGACGTCAGAAACAAGCCTTATCCTGGATTTGGAGCTGGATCTAAAATCCTATTTTAGTGGAACAGGCAATCGCTTATTTGTGCCGCTTAAT
>JAQVEI010000334.1 GCA_028697695.1 Lentimicrobiaceae bacterium | reverse complement strand
CCACTTCAACGATCAGGCATTTACTTTTATGCTTAAAAATAACCCTTTTCCAAAAGAAAAAATATTCCACGGCCCGTATATGATTCTGAAGCCGCAACAGGGTCAGCGCAAATCGGATATTGTAATTCCTCCCGAAACAAATGTTTACCGCGTGGGTCATAAACTGGCAGTAAATATCCTAAATGCTTGCAAAACACTCGCTACTCCATCAAAATTGCTGGTTTTCGATTATACGAATAGTCAAACCAAAATTACAGCCTTGGAAAAATATTTGGGGCAATCCGGTTGGTTGAAATTGAATCACCTGACAATAAACTCTTTTGAATTTGAGGATTATTTATTGGTAGCCTGCATAACAGACAAGGGAGATGTAATTGAAAGTGAAATTGCACAGCGGCTTTTCTCATTAAAGGCAACAGAGGCCGAATCATGCTACAGCTCGTCGCAGGATGCAAAACAACTTAATCAGGTTTTGCAGGGTGAAACTCAAAATTTAATTTCTGTTAATGCAGAACGCAATAGGGATTTCTTTGATACCGAAATGGATAAACTCGATCAATGGGCTGATGATATGAAATTGAGCCTTGAAAAAGAAATCAAAGACCTGGACGCTGAAATTAAATTGCGTAAATCTGAAGCCAAAAAAATGCTGCATTTGGAAACCAAAGTGAAAGCTCAACGCGAAATTAAAACATTGGAGAAAAAACGCAGCGAAAAGCGTCAGCACCTCTTTGAGGCTCAAGATACCATTGACGAACGAAAAGAAAAGCTCTTGGACGAAATTGAACGACGGTTAAAGCAAGAAGTTAATACCACCGAATTATTCACCATTAAATGGAAGATGATATAAAATGGAAAAAGATACGATCATAAAATTAAACAAGCGTTTTGAAGAATACGCTTATGAGCAGGACGGCATCGAATACTGGTTAGCCCGTGAATTGCAGGAACTTTTAGAATACACCCAATGGCGTAACTTTGAGAATGTAATTGCTAAAGCCAAAATTGCTTGCGAAAACTCTGGTAATGCGGTTTCTGATCATTTTGCTGACGTCAGCAAAACGATACAAATGCCCAAAGGTGCAACTAAGATTGTACCTGATTTTATGCTTACCCGATATGCGTGTTACCTTATCGCCCAAAACGGTGACCCCAAGAAAGAGCAAATTGCCTTTGCCCAAAGCTATTTTGCCATTCAAACACGCAAACAAGAACTGCTTGAAGAACGCATTCAGCTAATGGAGCGTTTGCATGCACGTGAAAAATTAGCCGCTACCGAAACAGAACTTTCCAAAAACATCTACGAAAGAGGGGTTGACAACTCAGGCTTTGCAAGAATTAGAAGCAAAGGTGATTGGGCAATGTTTGGTGGTCATAACACCAGCGATATGAAACGCAAATTGGGTATTAAAGAAAACCGGCCTTTAGCCGATTTCCTCCCCACCATCACCATTACAGCCAAGCAGTTGGCTACTGAAATTACCAACTTCAACGTAAATAAAAACAACCTGAAAGGCGAAGGAAATATCACCTCCGAACACGTTAAAAATAATAAAGACGTAAGAACCTTATTGGGGAAAAGTGGCATAAAACCAGAGGAATTACCAGCAGAAGAAGATATTAAAAAATTAGAACGCAGGGTAAAATCTTTAGACAAGCAGATTGCAAAGAAAAACCTAAAAGGCAAAAACAATACTGACAATGAGCAATAAAAAACAACTCCAAAAACTCGAACTCACCTGGATAGGCAAAGGAGAAGAACCCAAGCTCGAACCACGCATTCTTATAGAAAACCCAGAGTACAGCTATGGCGACCCCAATAGCCCCAATATGCTCATTCACGGCGACAACCTCCTTGCCCTCAAAGCCCTCGAACAAGACTATGCAGGAAAAGTTAAGTGCATTTACATAGACCCACCATATAATACGGGAAACGCCTTTGAACATTATGATGATGGCGTAGAACATTCGCTTTGGTTGAATTTACTTAACCATAGATTAAAAATACTTTACAAATTATTATCAAACGATGGTTCAATTTGGGTAACCTTAGATGATAATGAAGCTCACTATTGTAAGGTGATGTTAGACGAAATTTTTGGAAGGCATAATTTTTTATCAAATGTTATATGGGAGAAGGCTGATAGTCCAAGAATGGATGCAAAATATTTTTCATCACGTCACGATCATATTTTAGTTTATGCAAAAAAAATAGACGTTTGTGTTGTAAATAGAATAATTGATAATGCTGAAATTCCAAAACATTACAATAGAAAGGATGAAAAAGGTAGAATATATTATTTGAAACCATTAAGAGCAATGGGTGCAGATGGTTATAGAGAAAAACGTCCATCTATGTATTATGGTGTAATTGCACCCGATGGTACAGAAATTTTTCCTAAAAACCCCGATGGTTCAGATAGTAGATGGAGATGGGGTAAAGAAAAACTTGAAAAAGATTCAGATCTACTTGAATGGGTAAACACTAAGAATGGATGGAGCCTATATTTCCGTATTTATTGGGAAAATAATATCGGTACACCTCCCGAAACAATTTGGCATAATGATAAAGTTGGAACTAATAGAACATCTAAAAAAGAAATAAAAGATTTATTTGCGTCAGAGATATTTGATACACCGAAACCAGAAGCTCTAATTAAGCGTGTTATTGAAGTTGCCTCAAATGAAGGCGACCTCGTCCTCGATTCCTTCCTCGGCTCAGGCACAACAGCAGCAGTAGCCCACAAAATGGGCAGGCGTTGGATAGGCGTAGAATTGGGTGAGCATGCCAAAACGCATTGTTTTCCACGTTTAAAACAAGTAGTTGATGGTGAGCAAGGCGGCATCAGCAAAGCGGTAAACTGGAAAGGCGGAGGCGGTTTCAAATTCTACAACCTGGCGCCCAGCCTTTTAAAAGAAGATAAATTTGGAAATTGGGTCATCAGCAAGGAGTACAATGCCGACCGGCTGGCTGCCGCTATGGCCAAACAGGAAGGCTTTAAATACCAGCCACATCAGGGCATCTACTGGAAACAGGGCCAAAGCAGCGAACAGGATTTCATTTTCACCACTACCCAATTCCTCACCCTGGAAGCCCTCGATAGCATCAGCGATGAAATGCAGCCCGGCGAAACCCTGCTGATCTGCTGCAAATCCTATCAAAAGGAATGTAAGAGCAAATACGGCAACATCTCCATCAAAAAAATACCGCAAATGCTGCTGGGGCGCTGCGAATTTGGCAAGGAAGATTACAGCCTCAACATCATCAATATGCCGGAAGAGGGACCAACTAATGAGGTGGGTATAACATCAGCATACGAACAGAAAGATTTGAGTGTACAGGAACTCAATGTAAAGTATAAAACTAGCAAAAAAAAGCCGGATATACCTACCCTTTTTGATGAAGTAAACCAGGAAAACAACTAAAACACAAAACAGCATGAACGCCATAACAAATTATATCAAACACCGCCTTTCACTGCGTGAACCCTTGCAGGAATCCCTCGATATTGTTGCACAGCTCACCGAAGTGCTCCATCTTACCAAAGAAGCGCCCCTGGAAGTCGAATTGGAAAAAGTAAAAAAACTGTTTCCGGCCTGCACCAATTTCGAACGCGATTTCCCTTCCATTGCTTTTTCAATAGCCACAGGCGTAGGGAAAACCCGCTTAATGGGTGCCATTATCACCTACTTGTATTTGGAGAAAGCAATAAAAAATTTCTTTGTGCTGGCTCCCAACCTCACCATTTACGACAAGCTCATCGAAGATTTTGGCAATCCGGCCTACCACAAATATGTGTTCAATGGCATAGCTGAATTTGTACACAACCGTCCGGTAATCATCACCGGCGACAACTATTCCCAACAAGGCAGTCTGTATGCTGAGG
>JAQVEI010000333.1 GCA_028697695.1 Lentimicrobiaceae bacterium | reverse complement strand
GCGATAGACGCATATTCTGCCGAAACATTCAGACCCGATCGAAGATGTATAAGGAATTGATCTTCGATGATATCCGGATCAAGATCTTCAGCGAAAATAATGTGATAATTTAACCTTAGCATTTTGTCATGACCTGCGAACTTTGCTAACCTAAACTCGACCACTGGAAAAAGGGTTTCAATATTCTGTAGTCGGCCCTCCAGTTTCATGTTTCTTAGTCGGCGATAACCATCTATAAAAAGGTAATCGTTAATTCCCAAAACTGATAACTCTTGTGGCATTTTCTCAAGATCATCAACAAAGCGATCCCATGCTTGACTAGTATCACCACCATAGTTTTGTACCACTGAGGCAGGAGTATGGACATGCAGATCCCATTTTCGCCAAACTGAGCCGATTTTATGATTCGCCATAATTCTCTTTTGTTATGCACCTTTGATTGTCAATTAACTTTCAATAACAGTATAATAATCAAAGATAAACATAATCATAAAGTATTCTTAACAGATTATCTTACATTTTTTATATTAAAAAACGAGATATTTGACATTTTGACTAACTTGCTGCATTAAACTTTTTACGATGAATCGTATAAAGCAAGTCCTCGAAGAAAAGGGGATCAAACAAAAGTGGCTTGCTGAAAAGCTGGGGAAAAGCTATAATATGGTGAATGGTTATGTTCAAAACAGGCAGCAACCCAGGCTTGAAGTACTTTATGAAATTGCTAAAATCCTTGACGTTGAAGTAAAGGATTTATTGGTTGAACTAAATTCCGGGAAAAAATAATGGCAGGTACTATTACTCCTCTTGACCAGCTGAAATCATTTCTTAATGAGATATTTCAGTTTGATACACAGGATCTCGATTTTGGCATATACAAGATCATGCATTACAAAAGAAAGGAGATCCGTAACTTCATCGACAAGCTTTTAGTTGAAAAGGTGACGGAACAACTTAAGACAATTTCTGATGATGAGACAAAAAGCATTGGTCTGCAATTAAAGCAGCTTGAAAAAGATGATGTCATAAAAGGCTGGCTGGCAGCAGCAGATTCAGATAAAGCAACTCTTGAAAAATTATACCCGGACAAGTTCAGATTGTATCATGATCTAACTGGAAAGGCAAAAGACGTAAAGGTTTCAGAGGAGACACAAAATCTGATTTATAACCACCTGACACAATTCTTTTCGCGGTATTATGACAAAGGTGATTTCATAAGCAAACGCAGATTCGGGAAAAATGAAAAATATGTTGTCCCCTACAATGGCGAAGAGACACATTTTTATTGGGCCAACCACGATCAGTATTACATTAAATCATCGGAAACTTTTCAGCATTATGCCTTCAGGGTAAGTACACATACAGGGACACTTACGGTACATTTTAAATTGCACAACGCACAGCTTGAACAAGGCAATGTAAAGGCTGATGAACCTAATTTTTTCATGCTTGCCGGAAAATCTCCTGAAATTAAGGAAAATGACGAGGATCTGAATTTCATCCTTGCAAACAAAAAACCCGAAATTGGCGATCATGAAGTGACGTTTTATTTTGAATACAGGCCTCTTGATGATTCTGAAAAATCCAAAATAAAAGGTAATAATAAGCAGGATACACTCGATGAAATTGCCTTTGAATTTCTGAAAAAGGAATTCAGCGCTAATCCGCTTTTTGCAAATCTATGGAAAGAACAGGATGGGAAGCCTCTCCTCCTTAAGAAACTTCGCCATTACACACGTAAGAACCAATACGATTTCTTTGTTCACAAAAACCTGAAAGCATTTTTAGCAAGGGAGCTGGATTTCTATATTAAGACCGAACTGGTGAATGTGGATGACCTGTACGTAACTGATACTGAGGAGCACTTTGGACGGCTGAAACATAATCTTAGGACTATCAAAGTGTTTAAATCCATTGCCGATATCATTATTGACTTTGTACACCAGATTGAAGATTTTCAGAAGAAACTGTGGGAGAAGAAAAAGTTTGTAATAAGTACCGAGTGGGTAATTACAATTAACAGACTGGTTGAATATTTGGGAAACGATGAAAAATTGTATCGGCCGATATTGGAAGAAGTTATTAATAATAATGACCAAGTTGCTGAATGGAAAGATCTATTCGGAAAAGAAAATGTACCTGAAAAACTGTCAGTCGATGCTCTAAAAGCTGATTTACATAGCTGGAAAGAACTGCCAGTTGATACAGGTTACTTTGATATAAGGTTTAAATACAGACTGTTAAATAATTTGTCTTTATATATTAATTTGGAGAGTATTTCAAATGGATTAGTGCTCCACACAGATAATTATTCAGGCATTGTTCAACTACACAATAAATATAATGAACTGATTGATAGTATTTATATTGATCCTCCTTATAACACTGATGCTAGTGAAATTTTATATAAAAATGGATATAAATTGTCAAGTTGGACAACATTATTTAATGATCGATTGATTGAGAGTCGCAAATTACTCAGTGATTTAGGGATTCTTTGTGCGACAATTGACGATTTTCAGAAAAGGGAATTATATAATATACTGCTTGAAAATTTTGGTAAGGATGGTATTCTAGGAGTGGTTGTAATACGCAATAATCCATCTGGTCGTCCAATTCCATCTGGCTTTGGTATTTCTCATGAGTATGGAATTTTTGTGTCAAAATCAACTGAATCGGTTGTCGGGACCTTTGACAGAACCGAAAGGCAAAACAAACGATACAGCCTTAAGGATTCTAAGGGCCTATATATGTGGGAGTTATTAAGGAAACGTGGTTCTGATTCAGAACGAAAAGACAGTCCAAAAGCTTATTTCCCAATCTACATGAAAGAAGGCAACCTTCGTGTGCCCTCGATGGATTGGGATGATGGTAATAAGATTTGGATTAACATTGAAGAACCAGGAAAGGATGAAATAGCTCTATATCCTATTGATGAAAATGGTACAGAGCGAAGATGGAGGTGGGGCTTACCCAGGATAAAATCTAACCTTAGTGAGCTTAAAGTAGAAAAGAATTCAAATAATTACACTGTTTATTATAAATATCGACCACCTGAAGGTTCCATTCCTCCGACAAATTGGATTGATGCAAGGTACTCTTCAACTGAACATGGTACAGGTATACTGAAAAATCTGTTTAGAAGCTATAATCCATTCTCCTATCCTAAATCAATATATGCAGTTAGAGACACTCTGTATATATCTTTAAATAAGAATAATTCCGGCTATATTCTTGACTATTTTGCTGGATCCGGAACTACGTTTCACGCAACTCAAATATTAAATAGTGAAGACAAAGGTGATAGAAAATGTATTCTGATTGAACAAGGTAATTATGTTTTTACTGTCATTATCCCTCGCATAAAGAAAATTGCATACTCATTTGATTGGAAAGACGGTAAACCTAAAAATGGTATCATGAATGGTACTGGTATATTTTTTAAATACCAGCGTCTAGAGCAATATGAAGAAGCTCTTGAGAATATTGCATTCAATGCCCCCGAAGATGCGGTACAGAAAGCGCTGGAATTCGATCAGTATATCCCAAAATACTTCCTCGAATTTGAAACTAAGGAAAGTAACACCCTGGTCAACACCGAAGCAATGAAAGATCCTTGGGACTACAGGCTAAAGGTCTGGGACGGATTTACCTATGACACGGAAATGGCTGTTGATATGGTTGAAACATTTAACTACCTTATTGGGCTTCATATGCAAAAATGTATAACCAAAGAGATCAACGGCAGGATGTATCAATTCATTTACGGTAACAATAATGCGAATAAGAAAATTCTGGTTATTTGGCGAAATGTGAAAGGCTGGACACCGGATGATTACACAGCTGATAGCCTGGCGCTGAAAAAGGAGCTGGCATATTTCAAATATGACCTGCTTTA
>JAQVEI010000332.1 GCA_028697695.1 Lentimicrobiaceae bacterium | reverse complement strand
GCATCATAAAAATAATTAATGCTAATTATATGAATATTGAACTTCAGCAGAAAGAAGAACAATTGGTAAGCCTGATACTGGACATTGCTCCCGAGGATTATCAGGAGAAAGTAACCCACAAACTTAAGGAATACCAGCGTAAAGCCGCTATGCCCGGATTCAGGCCGGGGAAAGTGCCGCTTTCACTCACCCGCAAGATGTATGGTCAGGGAGTGAAGGCCGAGGTCATCAATCAGCTTATTGATGAATCGGTAAACAAATATATCCACGAAAACAAACTCGATATTCTGGGCCAGCCGCTGCCTTCACGCGATGAAACTGATGCACAAAACTGGCTGGAAGATGAACCCATGAAGTTTGCTTTTGATATTGCCCTGGCTCCGGAATTTGAAGTAAATCTGGAAAACTTAAAAGACATCAATTATTACAGACTCGCCATTTCGGAAGATACCGCTCAGAAATATCTTGAAGATGCCCGTATCCGTGAAGCCAACTGGAAAGAGGCCGCGCGTTCTGTTGCCGGTGATATGATTAAAGGCAAGATTGTTGAGCCTGAACCACAAATGGATGTTGAAATTGATACCGGACAATTCGCCGGCGAACAGGTGCTGATTCAGCCGTTTATGGATGTAGCCAAAGGCGATGAGGTGGTAATTGAGGCCTCAGAAAAATTAACGGCAGAAAAAGCTGCAGAAATGCTGCGCCTGAAAGAGGAGGAGGCTGCTGCATACACCAATGGCTTTAAAATTATCGTGGATAGCGTATTGCATAAAGAGCCGGCGGAATTGAATGAAGATTTTTATGACAAGCTTTATCCCGGTGAACAGATAACTACTACCGAAGATATCATCAAACGCATACAGGAAGATGCCGGAAAAAGCCTGCAACATGAAAGCGACCAGCAATTTTTCAACGATACCATAGGGGCACTGATTGAGCAAACCAATATTACTTTGCCCGATACTTTCCTGAAGCGTTGGCTGTTAGAAATCAACCAGGAGAAGATGACTCCTGAAATCGTGGAAGAGCATTATGATGAATATGCCCGTTCAATGCGCTGGCAGTTAATTGAAAACCGCCTGATTCGCGACAACGATATATGGGTAACGGCCGATGAGGTAAAAGATGTATTCCGCAGCTATTTCCAAAGGCCCGGCAGTACCGAACCGGATGAAGAAACCATGAAGCGGATTGACGCCGTGGTGGAATCATTCATGAAAAATGAAGAGGAGGTACGCCGCATCAACGATCAGATATTCAACAAAAAACTGGTTGACCTCTTTAAAGAAAAGGTTAAACCCACAGAAAAGCCAACTACCCAGGAGGAATTTGCTAAATTAAGAGAAAAACAGGATTAGATTCCTACCGGTCAATACATCGCATAGCCCTGTAATTAAACGTTCAGGGCTATCGGTTTATATAGACCTTTTGTCAGGATTTGTAATCTGGCACAATTATTTCCTGAATGATCTTTTGTCTAAAGGCATTAAATTATTCAACTATTCAACCAAAAACCTGTAACTTTGGCAGGCAAAACCAATTTTATTATGCAAAACGAATTTAAGAAATACGCAACCCGTCATCACGGGATCAACAGTCTGGCTTACGACCAATATACAAGCAGTATAAAGGGCTACATTTCTCCCACCATTATCGAAGAGCGGCAATTGAACATCGCTACAATGGATGTATTTTCACGTCTGATGATGGATAGGATCATATTTTTGGGTGTTCCCATTGATGATTATGTAGCCAATATTATACAGGCTCAGCTCTTGTTTCTGGAGTCAGTAGATTCCAAAAAAGACATTCAGATTTATCTGAACACCCCTGGTGGATCGGTATATGCAGGTTTGGGAATTTATGATACCATGCAATACATTGCGCCGGATGTGGCTACCATATGTACAGGTATGGCTGCCTCCATGGGTGCGGTGCTGTTGTGTGCCGGTTCAACCGGTAAGCGCACAGCCCTGAAACATTCACGTATTCTTATCCATCAGCCTATGGGTGGTGCACAGGGACAGGCCTCTGACATAGAAATCACGGCCCGCGAAATCTTAAAGCTGAAGAAAGAACTTTACGAAATTATCGCCCTGCACAGCAATCAATCATACAAGAAAATAGAAAAAGATTCAGATCGCGATTACTGGATGACCGCTGAAGAAGCAAAGTCCTATGGTATGATTGATGAAGTACTCATACGCGAAAAGAAATAAAAAGCATGGCAAAAAAGGAAGAAAGATGCTCATTTTGTGGCAGGCCGCGCAGTGAAACCAGCATGCTTATTGCCGGTCTGGATGCCCATATTTGTGACTATTGCGTTCAACAGGCACAGGAAATTCTTAGAGAAGAGCAAAAAAGCTCATCCAAAAAAGATTTTTCCAAAATAAAGATGCACAAGCCGGTTGAGATAAAGCAATATCTGGATCAATACGTCATTGGGCAGGATGATGCCAAAAAGGTACTTTCCGTTGCGGTTTACAATCACTACAAACGCATAGGCCAGGCCAGCGGCAAAGATGACATTGAAATAGAAAAATCCAACATCATATTGGTGGGCGAAACCGGCACCGGTAAGACGCTGCTGGCCAGCACTATAGCAAAAATGTTGCATGTACCCTTCTGTATTGCCGATGCTACCGTACTTACAGAAGCCGGATATGTAGGTGAAGATGTGGAGAGCATATTGACGCGGCTGTTGCAGGCTGCCGATTATGATGTTTCTGCCGCCGAGAAGGGCATTGTTTTTATCGATGAAATTGATAAGATAGCGCGCAAGAGCGATAATCCCAGCATTACCCGTGATGTATCGGGCGAAGGCGTGCAGCAGGCTATGCTTAAGTTGCTGGAAGGCACTGTGGTGAATGTTCCGCCTCAGGGAGGCCGCAAGCATCCCGAACAGCGTATGGTGCAAATCAACACCCGGAATATTTTGTTCGTGGCGGGAGGCGCGTTTGACGGCATTGATAAAAAGATTGCTAGCCGCATGCAAACCAACATGATAGGCTATTCATCAGCCCAGCAACAAAGCATTGACAGAGACAACCTGCTTCAATACATTGCCCCGCAAGACCTCAAAAGCTACGGGTTGATACCTGAACTGGTGGGCAGACTGCCGGTGGTAACCTATCTTAATCCCTTAAGCCGCGAGGTGCTGCGCGACATACTTACCGAGCCGAAAAATGCACTGGTTAAACAATTTACCAGGCTTTTCGGTATGGACAATATCAAGCTTAGCTTCCAGGAACAAACCCTGGATTTTATCGTGGACAAAGCCATTGAATTTAAGCTTGGAGCACGCGGACTGAGGTCTATAATGGAAGCTATTCTTATGGATGCAATGTTTGAGCTGCCATCCCAGCAAAAAAGCAATGAGCTTAAAGTTACCCGGGCCTATGCTGAAGAAAAGCTGGTTAAGGCCAATCTATCACGGTTAAAAGTAGCCTGAGACGAGCATTCGTTAGCATGTGAATAATATTTTATGCCAACATCGGGCTTTAGGCACTGAATTTGATTGTGTATTCATTCCAGTTCATTATTAGATTGATGAAACGCTTTCTTATCCTCTTATTCCCATTTTTCATACTGCCTGCTGCTTTATTTGCCCAGGAGAGGGAAATCATTGTACTAAAAGCCACCGTTATAGCCGGCGACACCCTCCCTCAGGTTTACCTTCCTGAAGTGCGCATTTTGAGTTTTGCCATATTCCGTACCCCTGCCGAACAAAGACGGTTTGACCGCCTGGTGCGCAACGTGAAAAAGGTATATCCCTATGCCCGTTTGGCGGGATTAAAATTAAACGAATACGACAACCTTATGGCCGGCCTGCCCGAAAAGGAACAAAAGAAGTTGTACAAGAAAGCCGAGCAGGAGTTAAAAGATGAATTTGGTGATGAA
>JAQVEI010000331.1 GCA_028697695.1 Lentimicrobiaceae bacterium | reverse complement strand
TCAAAGTTAGCTCAAGGGCTGGAGAACGAAAACGAGTTCCAGGGTAAAGTAAAAGGTGCCATGATATATCCGGCCATAGTCATTGTCGGCATGATCGGTGTGGCAATACTGATGATGGTGGTAGTAATCCCCAAACTGATGACGATGTATGAAGATTTCGGGACGGCGGAGTTGCCAACGGCAACAAAAGTTTTGATGTCGGTATCAAATACAATGGCGAAATTTTGGTTTTTGATCCCGATAGGGATTTTTGGATTGTATACAGTGCTTAGAACGGCTTATGAAAATAAAGAAATGAGACTGAAGCTGGATACATATAAATTCAGGATACCGATTTTGGGAGATCTTATTAAGAAAACGATTATGGCTAACACGACCAGAACTTTATCGATGTTGTTGTCGGCAGGAATTTCCCTGGTTGAGGCGTTAAGGATCGTCTCCAAGGTTGCAGGAAACGAGCAATATTTGGGGGCTTATTTGAGAATATCGGAAAGGGTCCAAAAGGGCTTTGGAATTGCCAATTCCTTTGAAGAAACCGGAGTATTCCCCCCGATTGTCAACCAAATGGTAGAAACCGGTGAGGCGACGGGAAAGCTGGACGAAGTTTTAATGAAGGTGTCGGATTATTTTTCGACAGAGGCGGAGCAGTCGGTCAAATCTTTGACAGCAGCAATGGAACCTATGATTATGATAGTTTTAGGGATTGGAGTAGCTTTTCTGGTAGTAGCGGTAATAATGCCGATTTATAACTTGACATCGTCTTTTTAGTAGTAAATAATGATTATTAACAAGCAATTATTTGTTTAAATTAAAATGAAAAGAAAATTTAGATACACGGAAGGTTTCACGTTGGTGGAACTGTTAATTGTTATCGCACTAATCGCAATTTTGGCTGTTGGAATTTTGGCTACCATCAACCCGGTTGAACAAAGGAATAAAGCTACTGATGCTAATACTCTTAATGACGCCGGTGAGGTTTTGAATGCATATGAAAGGTATTATGCTAATTCCAATGCTTATCCTTGGATGATTGTTGATAATTCAATTCTTATTGATAATGAATTCGGAACCGTTAGTAATAGAGTTGGAGCTGGTCTTTGCGGAACAAATGTTGCTGGACCTACAACCCAATCACTTTGTTCAGCTTACGATTATCAGGGTGGTTTGATAGCCACTGATGAGCTTAAGGCATCTTTTTTGAACAAAGGCTATACTTATAATTCGACTTCAGTTCCTTCGGGTACTACTTATAATGATTTGAATATGCTTTATGTGTATAAAGCCGATAGCACGTCAAACAATTCAATTTATGTATGTCATGTTCCCAAGGCAAAGGCAAATAGGACTAGTGCCAATAGGTTGAAGATTTTAACTTTTGATGCAAATGGAGCTCCAGACTCCATTGCTGATGCTCCTTCAGTTGCTTTCGACGGATCAGGTAATCCGTTAAATCCTTATACCTTTGAGTCTCTTGCCACATCATTATTTAAATGTGTGCCATAAGCTGAAAATAGTAAATGAGGACCCCGGCTGCAAAGGCCGGGGTTTTTGGTTGGAAGAAAATACAAATTCAAGTAGAATGAATGAATGGAGATAGTTACGGGTTTTTTGATTTTTGTTTTGGGGATGTGTTTTGGGTCTTTTATTAACATGCTTGTTTACAGGACAGCAGTAAGTTATGGATTGATGAAGAAAATTAAGGTAAAAGACGACAAGTACAGTTTTTGCGATTATTGCGGTACTAAATTAAGCTGGCGGGAGAATATTCCTCTATTGTCATGGGTTTTGCAAAGCGGCAAGACCAAGTGCTGCCAAAAGGTGCTCCCTGTTGCCTACCCTTTTGTTGAACTGCTCACAGGTATTTTATTTATGGGACAATTTCTAATATTAGATTTTCAATTAAGCGGGATAGCGGTTGTCTCCTTTTTAATTATTACTCTTATGATATTTTCCGGTGTTTTTGATGCTTTGTATATGATACTGCCCGATTTTTCTACCTTACTGCTTTTGGCTTTGGCACTTGTCCTAAATTTGGCAAATGGAAATTTGTTCCAAGATAGTCGGGGATATTTATGGTCAACCGTAGGTAGTGGTGCATTTTTGGGTCTTCTTTATATATTTACGAGGGGAAGAGGAATGGGTATGGGTGATGTAAAGTTGGCTTTTTTTATGGGAGCGTTGTTGGGCTGGCCCAATATTTTGATTGCCTTTTATGGAGCTTTTATAAGTGGGGCGGTTTACGGTCTTGCCATGATGGCAACTGGTCGAGCCGGCAAGAAGAGTCTGGTGCTTTTTGGGCCGTTTTTACTTTTTGGAGCGCTTCTGGCTTGGTGGTTTGGTGGAAATGTGCTAGATTTATTTAATAAATGGCTTGCTTATTAAGAGATAACAGCGGTTTTAGTTTGGTGGAATTACTTATAGTATTTGCGATTGTGATTCTTCTTGTTGTGGGGATGATAGCTGGTTTTAACCCTATTAACATGAGTGATCGAGGCTACGATGCCAGAAAGAAAAAAGATTTGAGTAGAATAAAAGTAGCTTTTGAAGAGTATTTTAATGACAGAGGCTGCTATCCTACAGAATCACAAATAAGTTCTTGGGGTTTGGAGAATCACAACAATTGTTTCCAAAATCTCTCTGTATTTCCGTGGCTTTCTCCTTGGCCGTGCTCCCCTAGCGGAGATCCTTACAAAATTGTGACGGAAAGTTCCGATTGTCCCAAATGGTTTAAAGTTTTTACCCAACTTGGAAACAGAAATGATAGTGATATCCCTGATGGTTGGTATGATACGGAATACAGTTATATTCTTTCAGGAGGGTTGACTGCAGATGAAGTTAATTATGGAACCTCTAGTACAAACGTTAAGTGGTACGAAAAAGTAATTCCTGACCATTGTTTATCAGGCGGCCATAGCTGTTCCTACAATGATGCGGGAGGGATATGCCAGGATACTAATGAATGTTGGGGGCCGAATTGTTTTGTAAGTGCTAGCGGTTGCCATGAAGACTGTCGGGTAAACAGGTGCACCCCTGAGGGTTATGTTATCTATTAATTGGAAAAATTACAGATTTTTTGTATGATTAAATGAGAATGAAAAAACAAAAGATAGTTTGTTTTAGAAGTGGAGGTTTTACATTGGTTGAGCTGCTAGTAGTTATTGCCATAATTTCAATCCTAACAGTAATAAGTGTAGCTCAGTTTAATACTGCCAAAATGAAAGCCAGAGATGTCCAGAGAAAGGGTGATATTGATGGGGTTAGAAAAGCTCTAAATATGTATTATACCGATCACGAAATGTTCCCTTCGGCAGATGAGATAAATGGATATTTAGCAGGTGGTGGAGAGTTCGTAGATAGCGATGGGTATGTCTATATAAAAGAGGTCCCGACAGAAAAAACTAGTGGGCGTAATCCATACTGCTATGAAGTTTTGCTAGACGCTAGAGGGAATCCTAATATGTATGCATTGTATTCAGAGTTGGAAAATGAAAATGATGGTGATTATAGAAAATATGATTCTGTTAATGGTTATAGTTGCACAAACGGGGGCGTGGGCCGGGACTATGATTATGTGATATATAGTCCTAATGCAGGGAGGAATGAATTCAATGACTAAATCCAGAGGATTTACTCTGATTGAGCTATTGGTGGCAATTGGTATTATCGCTACTTTGACTGCCATATTATTGCCTAACTTTATGGGAGCCAGAGAGAGAGCCAGGGATGCTCAGAGAAAACAAGATCTTGACGCGGTAAAAAGTGCCTTAAGGCTTTTTTATAATGACAATGAATCCTATCCGGTTTATAGTACAGATTTTCATAGCGATGGTGCTGCCTTTTTGAGCGGTTATACTCCCCCACTAACTCCTTATATGGCGAATATCGGAACAATAGGGTTTACTTTTGAATACCGGTCCGATGTTGCGGGTGATACTTT
>JAQVEI010000330.1 GCA_028697695.1 Lentimicrobiaceae bacterium | reverse complement strand
TGCACTGCCGGCAACATTATTAAAGAGACCCTCCAGTCCTCTAACATTGGCAACATTCGCCCCACCCCACCCCGAGCTGCGTGCCCAGGGGTTGATGAGTAATTCAGATGCACCCGCCTGACCTGACCTGTCCTTATTGCCGGCCCATGCCTGATTCAGAGGCAAAACCATAGCCCCGGTTAATAACGCGGCAACCAAGTAATTAAAGATCCTGTTCATAAGCAATATTTTGAAGATTTTAGTATTTCAGTTATTAAATATTTCAGGTTAAAATGCATTCAGGTCGATGGGGCGCAACGAGCCAAACCATTTAATTACCTTCTCGCCTACTCCCTGCGATTTCACATGGATGAGGTAAACCCCACCCGAGATAGGAATACCGGCATGGTTTTTCAAATCCCACTGAATTGAAGTAGAAGGATCGTCCTTGGTAAACCGGCGGATTAAAGATCCTCCGCTGTCAAAAATAGATACCGTACAGCGGGTGGGCAGATTGGTGATCTTAACCCGGTTGTCGAGCTGATTGGTTTCGTAAGTGGAGTAAGCATAGTAAGGATTGGGTACCACTCTGATGAGATCCAAATCGGAGGTTGCCTTGGCAATGTTATTGGTGCTGGTAGCTACCGCTTCAGTGCTGAACCGATATTTGGGGAAACCACGATTTTCATAGTGATCGTCAAAATAAGTACTGTCCATTTCACTTGTACTGTAATAACGCTGGTAAGGTTTAGCAATACGCAGTTTTACTTTTGCCTCATTAGAGAGCCAGTTTTCTTCCTGACCAGGTACGGCAATGGGAATATTTACCCATATGGCATTGGAATACAAATAAGCCAGAAACTGGTTACTGAGCGATTCGATGTTTTGTCTCAAAACACGGCCGGCATCGTAAGCAGGTACATTGGCTCCCTGGATAACTTTTCCTGACACGTGCTGGAATACATATATATAGTGCATTCCACCCATATTCATCAGGTTTGAAGTTGGATTAAAAAGCATATCCCTGCCGTTGTCTCCTACCATCCATGAGTTTTCACCGAAAACAATATTCAAACGTTCACCGGTTTCAATGTTAATGGCATAACCCGGGAACCATCCCATACCAGTTTCAGAAATGTAGTTAGGATCGTCAGGGTTTTTGCTCGGGCCGCTGCCCTTTGGAGCCGGCTTGCCGTCCTTATCTACCGATTGCGCTGCCCTTATCTTAAATTCACGGGCACCACCTTCTGTAGTGGTTGGATCTGAACCCATTTCAATTACAGGCGAACGGGTCCATTTGGATTTATCCGGTGTAAATACAAAATCAATGCTGCTTAAGTCAGCAAAACTGGCTCCGCTTTTTGATAAGCTGTTATATGCAGGCGCATACATGGGGCTTTGAGCACGGTAGGCAGTCATGATATAGGGTGCCCAGGTTCCATTTATAACTTTTTCATAATTGGAGTTCGGATCGAAGAACTGACCCGGTTTCCAGTCGTTGCTCGCTTCATTCTTGGCATCAAAAACAACACCCGAACGTATCCAGTTAAACTGAGGAATACCATCAACATCCGGCACACCGGTGATGTAAACCTTCGAGCTGTCCTCAAAAGTCATTGACGAAGAAAGCAATCCATTATTTTCAGAGATAATTTCCCATATAGGATCATTATCGGCATTGGTACCTACCCGGTATGGACCCGGCTCAAGCACCTGTCCTATAGTAATGGAGATACCCAAATCGGGGAATAGCTGCTCATTTTTGTAGCTAATGGTGGTATCTGAACGATAAACCTCACCCGTGGTAATATCTTTTAAGGTCCAGTTTGCACGGAACACTCGTGTACTGTCACTTCCCAAATGCATATAATAGGGGCGCAGAGAGTCAAATGCCAACTCATAGGTGGTGTTTTTAACATTCAGCGGATCAATAACCTTAACGCCTATGGGACCTTTACCGGCTTTATAAGTTGCCGTGTAGTCGATGGGGTAGTTGGGATTCAACAACTGATTAGCAGAGTCAGCAGGTTGCTTCGACAGAATTTTTTCTATGGAGGCTTTGGTCAATTCCAGAATATTTCCACCATTTCCCTGACCCTGTAAGCGGGTAATTTCTACTCCGTCACCATATTGAGCATTAGCTGATGTTTTTCCAACAGGAATGTGTGGAATACCGGTATAAACTTTAATATTTTTACGTCCGGCCAAATATACTTTCTTCTGTCCTGTAAGGCCAATGATGCCTGGTTCCTGAGAACCCGGATCAGCGGAGTATTTCATATACTCATTGTGTCCGTAAGCCAATGCAAGATAGTAATACTGCTTATGGTTTACCAGAGGCTGTCCTGAGAAAGCATCTTCGGAAAGTTTAAAGGTATGCACTATACCCTGATCCGCGCCGTAAACCTCTTCCACCGGAACGTTGGCATTTAAGGACTGGTCAAAGTTGTGATTCACCAATTGTCTGATACCATTTTTCACGTCAGTCTGGTAAACCAGTCTGGCTAATTTCTGGTCGTGAATATCAGCTACAGACACAGTTGCATCTTTTAGCTGGAATATCTGATATCCTTCGAAACGATAATAGGGATCGAAATTAAAGCCTGTGCTATTGGCCACCGCCAGAATAGCCGGGTCAAGTTCCTTGTATGACTCGTTTAAATTGTTACCTGCATCATTGGTTTTGCGGTTGGTAATGAAAAAGAGCAATGACTGATCCAGTTCGCGGATGGTAAGGTCAGGAGCGTTGGGTCCGCTCACCACAGCAAAACAGTTATCGAACAGAAGCTGACATTTATCGTCCACCACCTGCAGCAACTGCACCGAAGCCCATGGCCCACCCGAGGCAGCGCGTGCCCAGGGAATACCAACGGTAATGTAGTTCACTGCACCAGGTTCAAGCGTAAAAGGTCCGGCACTCTGCATGAAGCGGCGGTCGCTTTCGCGGTTTTTGGCTACCTCTTCAGTCCAGTATTTTTCACCATTGGGAGGCAAACCACCTGTGCCCCAGTCGCAAACATCACTATTGCCCGGGAACATAAAGTCGCAGGTAGGTCCGTATGCACCAGATGTGGCGTGAGCGTTTCCACCGTAAAGCATCTTGGTATTGTCTTTCCAAATTCCGCGAAGGAAATTGTAATATTCAGGTGCACGCTGAGGGTCAGTCATATAGTCGGGTACTCCTGATAGAGAGTTATTGTGATAAACAAAGCGGCGCATGCCGAAACGTTCATCATCAACAATACCGTTTCCAAAGTTAACACCGTTAATGGCTTCGGCACGTACCATAAAGTTTTCAGTTTTCTTATCTCCTTCGGGACCATAAGTGATAGAATGCAGAGAACCATTTAAACTAACAATGCTGCAATCACCAAAGAATGAAGGACCGTCAATACCATCGCCATTAAATGACGGATTGTCGTAACCATCAGGATCCATGTATGGGCCCTGGAAAAAGTCAACACCCACTGCGGGCGGCTGATCTCCGTATGCCCAAAACTGTCCGTCACCATCTTTCGGACGACCATTATAGGAATATCCCAGTCCCCTGCCCACATCACAGCCTACATAGTCGTCAGCAGCATAGCCAAGGTCGGTATCCACCCACTGGCTAAAATAGGTACCTGTGAGGCGGAAAGTAGAACGGTTGATAATTTCGTAGCTATAGAAAGTCATATTATTGATCTCATCATTGGTTGAAAAACCAAAAGCCTGAGCTCTGATTTCCAGACCAATAGGAGTACCAAGAGTTTCAGTATGGATATTTCCCTTATCGTTAAACACCCACCATAAAGTAGCGTCTCCCTTAATAACCTGGTCGGCCAGAAGTCCGCCATCCACGATGCCCTCAATCGTCTCCTGGGTTGGAGTGGTTGAGTGGCAAAGTTCATTGGAAAGGTCATAATACGGGTAGTCGCCTTCCTCGGGATTGTAATCTCCATCACCGCCTACATCATAAAAA
>JAQVEI010000329.1 GCA_028697695.1 Lentimicrobiaceae bacterium | reverse complement strand
CATGATGATTCCAATATAAAATGGTTTGCCCTCTATGCCTAATGCATGGTAAATTTCAGGTCTGCCCACAATCAGAGAGAATATCAGAACATGATCCCCATATTTACAATCGACAATATCATTGAATAAATGATGTGTCGTTTGCGGTAATGTCCAATTTCGTGAGCTACTATGGCTGCAATTTCTTCATTATCCAGCTTTGAAGTCAGGGTGTCATACAGTACTATTCTGCGTTTGGAACCGAATCCGCTAAAATAGGCATTTGCCCGTGTTGATCGCTTTGACCCGTCTATTACAAAGATATTACTGATAATAAAGCCACATTCCTGTGAGAGTTGTTCCAAACGCTGCCGAAGTTCTCCTGCGGGCAGCGGAAGCTGTTTGTTGAAAATGGGTACAAATAGCGTAGAATAAAAAAATCCAAAAAAGAGGGCGATACCAGCGGCCAAAACCCATGCCATCCACCAGAAATCTGTACCGAAAACGGTATAAAGCCAGTAAATCAGGCTATAAAGGCCACCAAAAAGTACTATTGTCAACAGCCACGACTTCAACTTATCAAGAACAAAGGTTCGCGGAGTAATCGTAGTGAAGCCATATTTTTTTTCGATAACAAAAACATCATACAGGCTGAATGGCAAGGAAAGCATTTCACTACCAAAGCCAATTACAGCAAAAAACACCAAGCCGCGTAAAAGTTCAGGTTGTATTTTCACCAATACACTATGCAGGGCAGTAAAACCATAAATAACCATGAACAGGGTAACCGCAAATGAGAAGAAAGAAGTCCATCGGCCAAATCGATAGGACACCTTTTTGTACTTCTGATAAGTCTGATATCTCTCCGGAGAATAAATATCATCCAGTTGTTGGGGTATAGGTTTGTTTCGAGAACGATGATTTATCCAGGACAACCATTGCCCAAGAATAAAATTCAGAGAAATTAAAGCAATAACGATATAATATACTGTCATGGCTTACGACGTTTTAGTAGTTTCCAAAAAACTTTCTGAAAAACCATTCCGCACCCAGCAATACAATGAGCAGGATTAATGCAGGCAAAAAGTCAATGAGGTCAGTATATTTTTTGTGAGTATATATTATGGATTTAATATCTTTTCTGCTTTTTATATCCCGGACAATTTCTGCGGATTGGTTGCTAAAATAAGCTTTCCCGTCAGTTTCGAATGCCAGTTGATTCATGAGTTTGTGGTTGGCTATGGTATTCATTTCTTCCAGTTTAAGCTCGGTTACCGAGAAACTACCCTGACGTTGAAGGTTCGTACTGCCAGTGCTGGCGGAAGCAGTAAAGCGATAGATGCCTGCCGGCAGATTTCCTGCATTGAGTTGATATCCGCTGCCTGAGTTTAAAAAGGTGTAATTATAAACGTTCCCTGCCTCATCTGTTATAACCATCTGCAATACGGGTTCGTTAATCAGCTCGTAACTTTCGTTATAAATAACTGCACTAAATTCAACCGGTTGGCTTTCGGAATAATAATTCTGCCACGAAACCTGCAGCCTTCCACCGTCGTTTTCAACGGAAAGGTATTGAATAATCTTTCCGAACATATTGTCAAATGCACTATGGTTGCCCTGAAGACTATAATTGAAGATACGCCATTTCCAGATGCCTTCGCCAGCGATAATGCCGACCCGTCGTTCTGCTATTTGTCCAAACATCAACAAAGGCATGTCTGTCCTGAGCGCTCCTATCTTTTGAAAAGCAAGTGTAAACAGAGCTGTTGAAAGCTTATACTCAGCAAATGGAGCATAGAGTGGAGGTACATTGTTCAGCAAGTCAATAATTTGTCGTTCAACCGTAAAAAGGGGAAATTGCTCATTTACAGCCGGAATGGCTTCATTCACCTGCTTTGCATAATTGATCAATGATAGACCAGTCTGCAAGCCATTGAAGCGCTGTATATTGGTTTGACTTCCTAAAATAAACAAACACGGCACCTTCAGATTATCTGCGCTTTTAAGAATATTCTCAGCGCTGTTGTCGCTTGAAGGTAAATTGTGAAATATAAATAAACTATAATCGGCAGGATTTACATTGGCAATGGTTGAGACGAACTGTTCCAGTTCAAAATTATTACTTCTTCCGATGGCCCTTTCAATCGCGGCAAGATCAGGATGTGGAGCATGGGCAAAAAGTGCAATCTTTTGGCGCTTTTCTTTAACTTCAACATAGAATACCCTTTCATTATTTCTTGTATTTATCTCACCATCAACAACTTGTATTTTAACCGATAGCTTTAACATGCCGGTTTCTGTTGCGTCAGCAAAAGCAGGTACAGCCACAATCTGATTGTTGGAAACAAAATCAAGTGTCTGCGACAGTATTTCAGTTTCACCGGCATTTATGGTCAACAAAGCTGATTTTCCGGCCGCTTCTCTTGCCTGCACCATTACCTCCATGGGGAAGCGATTACCTTTATAGGCCACCTGATTGTGTTTAACAGATGCAATAGAAAGATCGCAATAAATGGTAGTATCGCCAAATTTAACCGAATAAACCGGAATGCCGGCTGCACGTGCCGGATAAACCGGGTCTGTACCAACATTGTATATGCCATCGCTCATCAGAACTATGGCGCCTACATTTCGGTTATAGTACCGGCTCTGCATATCGGTAAAAAATTCACCGATATCGCTGGTCTTTTCATCAAAATTAAGCTTTGGGTCAGCAGCAATGGTCTGCCCAAAACTATAACTGGCCACCTGATAGTCATCCAGTAATGACTGTTTCAGCTCCTCAGCTACTTTTACAATTTGTTGACTTCCTGTACTACTGTCCTGTGTTAGAATCATAGAGCCGGAATTGTCGATACCGATAATGATGATTGGTTTTTCAGTATCACGCACCAGCATACTAACCATGGGTGAAAGCAGGAGAAATGCAAGCAGACTTACACTTATAAGGCGAAATGCGAACAACCATTTTCTCCAGCGTGCAGACAATTCGTCAGTGCGGTTGCGGTAATATAAAATGGCAGCATAACCGATACCTGCCACAAGGCAAAGTGGCACGAACCACCACGAAGAGCCCAAAATAATCTGAAAATTCAAAATAGTAGTGTTAGAGCGTCATTATAGTAACCGGATTTATTAAAATCCATAGTGTTGGGACATTAAATATATGCAAAATCAGGGTTTAAATTTTGACAAAACCGTATATCCGGTAAGCTTCCCTTTCTTATCGTAAGTTTCGCTTCGAACCATACCAACATCTTTTGCGATCCATTCGGCTGAAGTGGTAGTTACTTTCACGAACGACTTGACATCTGTATCGTATGTAATTTTGTAGCATTCAAAGCTTCCTGCAGGAACAGTTATGGTTTCAAATGCTTCCACTTTGCGGTTGATGATGTTCACGGTCATATCCATCATGGCTAAACCACCCGATACTTTCATACTCACACTGCCATCAGGCAATGTTTGGCCTACTTTTATAGTGGAAGGGAATTCCAAATCGCTTGCATCTATAGCAACCTCTATATCTTTCATACTATTTAATGTATTGGGATCAAGGAAGCTTTCCATGTCCATGTAAAAGATATTGTCCTTGCAGCGCATTTGCAGTTCCTGCTCAAATACAGGTTTATCCTTCTCATCAAACTGTTCACTTTTCACTTTAATGATAAGTCCCTCGTCTGTTTCATCCAGATTAAGTATGGTTTGCCTTGCGATGCCTGTTAACTTGTCTTTCGCATTGAATGATTGCATTTCAATAACTGCACCGGGCTTCAACGGATAAAAGCCTTCACAATCCTGGCTGTAAGTAACCGTAGCGAAAGCTATGGCTAAAATTGTAAAAAAATATTTTTTCATAAGCATGCAGATTAAGGATTTATGTTTACAAAATTAATAAAATGAAACGTTTATAACAATCTTTTGTTCTATTTGAGCAATCGAGCGCATGAATGAGCAAATATGGTTTACGATTTGTGTA
>JAQVEI010000328.1 GCA_028697695.1 Lentimicrobiaceae bacterium | reverse complement strand
ATTTCGGCACGTGAAATAACACGATTTAAACCCCGGGTAAGGAAGAAGTACATTTTTTTTGCTACCGGAATTTTGGGCAGAACCCGTTTCACAAAAAAATCGCCGGAATAATAAACATAATTTAGCAGCGGCGGATATTTTTTTAACAGCCGTTGTTTACGCTGATTCTTTGTTTCCGCACACACCGCCATATATCCACCTAAAGGGAGTTTTTGGTTGATGGCTTCTAGAAATTTATTGATGTATCTGACGTCATTCAGCTTGCGCAGATTTATAATTTTAGTATAACCCTCTCCACTGCGTGAAAGTATATTAAAGCTGGTGGTGGTGTTAAAAATCATGGCTTTACCGGGAATGCGCTGCATTATTTCACTCACGAAGTGCAACGATTCTTCACCCAGTTCGGCTATTGTTGCAGCGTCTATATCAGGAATAGCATTTGCCACTGCTTCATCAATACGAAGCAATTCAGATTTTACATCTTTTGCAGTATCAGGTAATTTATCAATAGACTCAGTTGAATTTCTAATCAGGAAAAATAGATTTAAAAGCAGGTTTTCGGTTAAAAATAAACCAAAAATATTGGTAAGTATTATAAAACGGGAAAGATAACTGTACTGAAAAACATAAATAAAAAGAAGCAATAAACCTGTTGAAACCATCCAGGTACGGAAATAAAGGGTGTATAGCTGAGTGCGTGTATAATAGTGATCCGATTCGTACTTTCTATACACCAATGATGTGAAAAAGTGAATAAAAAAGTAGCCGGCTATAAGTGGTCCGTATTGCTTTATATTCGTGACACTAATCTGTGAATGCCAGTCTAAGGAGATAAAGAAAACACCCAGCGCACAAACGATGTTCATCAGTAATTGCCGCACCAGTCGTCTCATAACAATTATGTATCTATAAAAATAATCTGCAAAGATATAAAAGAAGGCCCTTCAATAAGCTGTATGTGTGTTTAATATTATGATAGTAACAGCAACTCTGGTCAAAAGTTTGGGGTTTTTATTCCTTTGGTGATGAAATTCACCTGTAATGCTGGCAAAAAAGAACTTCCTGCAGGAGAGATTAAGCATAAAAAAGGACTATCTTTGATTTTAAAACCGCAAAACGCATGAGAACACCTCCTTTTTTAAAAACAGGTGATAAAGTCGGAATAATATCTACTGCGCGTAAAGTTACGCATGAAGAGGTTGAACCTGCTATACGGATATTCGAATCATGGGGGCTGGAGGTGGTAGAAGGTAAGCACTTGTATGATGAGTCACATCAGTTGGCGGGCAGCGATAAGGCCCGTGCTGCTGATATGCAGCAAATGCTGGATGATATCGCGATAAAAGCTATTTTTTGTGCAAGGGGAGGTTATGGCACCGTACGCATCATTGACAAGCTGGATTTTTCTGCATTTAAAAAAAATCCAAAATGGATAGTAGGTTACAGCGATATTACGGTATTGCATTCGCATGTTCATAAGCATTGCGATGTGGAGACGCTTCATGCGGTTATGCCACTCAATTTTCCAAAGGACGGTAGTGAGAATATAAGCACGGCCGGGTTGCGGAATTGTCTGTTTGGCGAAACGCCAGTTTATTCACGTCATCCGGGGCTTGGAAGTCGCTCCGGGCATGTGCAGGGAATGGTGGTGGGCGGTAATCTGTCCATACTCTATAGCCTCAGAGGTACTCCCGATGATATTGATGCAGAAGGTAAAATCCTGTTTATTGAGGACCTGGATGAATATTTGTATCATATCGACAGGATGCTGATGAATCTCAAGCGTGGAGGGATGCTCAATAAACTGGCCGGACTGATTGTGGGGGGAATGACTGAAATGCGTGACAATACCGTACCTTTTGGTAAAACTGCTGAAGAAATCATTTCATCGGCCATAGCTGATTACAATTATCCGGTATGGTTTGGCTTTCCGGCCGGACATACAGCCGAAAACCAGCCGCTTATCTTAGGACGTCAGGCGATTTTAAGTGTGGGCGAGCAGGCAGAACTGATATTTCAACCTCCGGTTAAACAAGGCAGCAAACAGTACAGTAGCTTTATAAAACCTGCATTGTTTATAACCGGTTTTTTCGTTCTGCTTTACATTATTTATGAATTGTTTTTTTATTTCATTTAAATTTTTGTCGGTATGGCAGAACACAATGACCTGGGAAAGTTGGGCGAAGAGATTGCTGTGAGTTACCTGAGAGAAAACGGTTATCAGATAAAAGAAACCAATTGGCGTTTTGGTAAAGATGAAATAGATATTATTGCGGTGAAGAATAAAATGTTGGTTGTTTTTGAAGTAAAGACGCGCAGATCAGCTGCTTTTGGTGAGCCGGAAATATTCGTCACTGCCCAGAAACAGCGTTTTTTAATACGCGCCACCCAGGTGTACCTTGAACGCTATAAAATAGATTCAGAAGCCCGCTTCGATATCATCTCCATTGTTATTGATAATTCAAAACCAATCATCAAACACATTGCGGATGCATTTTATCCGACCTTAAGTTAGCTGCTGGATTTAAACACAAACAAAGGTTTATTTACCCGTTTAAGTATTTTTTTGGTAATGCTTGGCGTAAACAGTCGTGCCATGAGACCCCGGTTATGATTGGTAAGTGAGATAACATCGATGGATTGATTGCGCATAAAGGTTTCCAGTCCGTTTAAAATATCATCACTTACCAAAATGTCATAATGTATGGCAGCATTGGGATGTTCAGCATTAATCAGGTTTTTAAGGCTGTCCATCTTTACTTTTTGCCAGGGTTTCTTAATGCCTATGCTGATATGTACGCAGTATATCTGAACATGAAATGGATGCAATAAATTTATAAGCCGGCTTAAAGCCAAATGATCCGACTCGTCAAAATCGGTTGCATACAATACATTTTTAAAGCTCTCAATACCTGAAAATCGGCTTGATTCGTGAATGGCAAGAACCGGAACCGATGTTTTTTCAATAACCCTGGCAGTTACACTTCCCAGTAAGCTACTGGTTTGCTGTCCAATGCCTCTGGTTCCCAGTATAATAAGTCCGGGACGGTAGTGATTGGCCATAGCCACGATTTCTTCGGCAGCAATGCCATTTTGCAGCGAATAGGAAACTTTGGTGTCGGCTTTACCCTGGCTGATTCGCTGTTTCAGATCATCGGCCAGCCGTATAAGTTGTTGCCTGGCATTTTGTTCTGCCTCATGCAGGTAATTCACCAGGTTTACCTGATAAGCATGGCTGGTATCAAAAGGTACCACATCAATAACCGGGTTGTAATAAACGTGCAGCAGTTTGATTTCAGCCTTTAGTTTGGCTGCCAGCCCAAGCGCAAAAGTACATGCTTTAAGTGATGCATCAGAGAAGTCAATCGGAACCAGTATTTTACGTACCTGCCTCAATGCTTTTACAGCCGATTCTTTTTCTGTGCCATGCTCTTCTTTGGTGAGTTCAATTAGTTTGAGTGCTTTTTCCATATCAGAACGGCGAACCCTCAATTCAACTCCTGAGCCATAAGCGCCCTGAACCAGATTCTCATGAGATAAAATGCAGTCAATACCTTCTGCTTCCAGACGTGACTTCAAAAGCAATGCCCTGCTGGTAGTGTGCCGGGCAATAACAATAAGTTTTTCATTGATGGGTTCCATGGCTGTACGGTTTAAAGATTTATTGGTGTCATAACTTATGCATCAGCATACGAAAATACGTATAAAAGACCATAATTGCAAGCAAAACACGGCGCAAAGTGTTTTATTTAGGCAAAGTTTTTTTATTGCCTGAATTTTATAACGTAACGTACTACCTTTGTACCCCACATTAATGAAGCAGACCTCATGAGCGCAATGAAATCCAAATCAGGCGAAAAGCCGGATAAAGACAGGCCGAAGAAGCAGGAACAAAAGGGGAAATCCCCGAAAAAAGCCGGGTTGCCCTATTCGTCGAAAACAAAAAATAAAGACTGGAAA
>JAQVEI010000327.1 GCA_028697695.1 Lentimicrobiaceae bacterium | reverse complement strand
ACAGTATGCGGCCACCCTGTTCCCGTATCTTCTGTTGTGCATCGATAAAAGTTTCTACGGCAGCTTTGTCTGTAAGCGGGCCTACAACGGTATCTTCATGCAGGGGATGTCCGATTTTAAGCTGTTTATAGGCTGCAATCAACTTTTGGGTGAACTCTTCATAAACTGTGTCCTGGATAATCAGCCTGCGGGTAGACGTACAGCGCTGTCCGGCAGTTGCTACAGCACCAAAAAGACTGGCTCTTAAGGCCATTTCCAGATCAGCAGACGCGGAAATGATTATGGCATTGTTTCCACCCAGTTCCAGTATGCATCTGCCCAGCCGTTTGCCAACAATCTGGCTCACATGCCGGCCTACACGTGTGGAACCGGTGATAGATATCAACGGGATGCGTTTGTCGGCAATAAAATCATCACCAATATAGGACGAATTGCCTGCCACCAGATTCAGTACACCTTCAGGTACATTATTTTCTTTAAGCACCGGTTCAATGATTTTATGGACAGCAATGGCAGATAGCATCGCTTTGGATGAGGGCTTCCATACAACAACATCACCACATACCAAAGCAATCATAGCATTCCATGCCCATACGGCCACCGGGAAGTTAAATGCCGAGATAACACCAACCACACCCAATGGATGATATTGGTCGTACATGCGATGGCGAACGCGTTCGGAATGCATGGTAAAGCCATAGAGTTGTCTCGACAAACCAACTGCATAATCTGCAATATCAATCATCTCCTGAACTTCACCCAGCCCTTCCTGTCTTACCTTTCCCATTTCATAGGATACCAGAGCTCCCAGCGGTTCTTTAAACTCCCGTAAACGATGTGCAATTTGTCTGACGATTTCACCCCGTTTGGGTGCAGGCACCATGCGCCATACTTTAAAAGCTTCCGTCGCCTTCTCCATAACCATCTCATAATCGTCCCAGGTGGCCTGGTTTATTGAGGCAATAAGTTCACCGTCGGCAGGCGAATAGGAGGGCAGAGCCTTTCCTTTGGTGTCAAACCAATGGGTACCTGTGGTAGCACCCTGATTAAATGATTGTAGGCCGATTGTTTTTATAAATTCTTTAGTTTGATGTGTCATAGTTTCGTATTTGATCGATAGAGAAGGAATTTTTGTAGTCAACAAAAGAAAGTACCAAATGTTTGGAGAAATTTATTTTGCCGGCAGTTGCTACGACTGCCGATATAGAATTTGAAAACTTCATTGATTTAAAAAGTTCTCAAATCAATAATGTCGCCTGATGCCGGACTGGAACCAAAAGTGAGGCTGATAATTTTTTCGGCAACATCATCCGGCTGGCTCAATTTGCCACTTTTATGCAACTGAATAAATCTTTCCAGTGGTGGAAAATCATCTTCAGAAGTTTGACGCAAAGTTTTTTGCATGGGGGTATCCACGACCCCGGGCGCCACCGAAAAAATGCGCACCGGCCATGTTTCCCTTTGTTGTTCAACTGCAATTGTGCGGGTAAGCATGTCAAGGCCAGCTTTGGAGCTGCAATAGGCGCTCCACCCCGGGTAAGGATTTTGAGCAGCACCGGAACTAATATTCACGATGGTTTTTTCTATTTTGAGTGGTGAGGCACGGCGAATAAACTCATTGGCCAGTATCATGGGAGCCGTTAAATTTACCTTAATGTGATTTTCAAGAAAATACGTGTCCAGTTTACCCGATGGTGCCACTGGTGAAACTACACCGGCATTGTTAATTAATGCTATACCTGTGGCTATCTCAGGATCTATAAAGGTAAAGATTTCACGCATTTTATGAACTATCTCCTGACTATCGGCCAGGTTTAACTGGTAGTACCATAGTCCGGTGTGCAGGTTTGAAGCCAACTGGGTAAGACGGTTATTTATGCGTCGGGAAATGCAAAACACCTTATGTTTTTCCTGTATTAGCTTGTTTGCAATAGCTTCACCTATGCCCGAAGATGTACCGGTAACAATGTAGTATTTCATTTCATTTATATTTATATCTTTGCCTTCAATTGATTAGCAGGGAAAGAAAACACAAACTTAATAAATATAAGTATGAACAATTCAATTTTTGTTTTTGATTACCCGGAAAATGAACCGGTAAAATCGTATGCTCCCGGCAGTGCTGAACGCAAAGCCCTTCAGGCTGAGCTTAAGCGTTTATCTTCAGAACAAGTAGATATTCCACTTATTATCGGCGGAAAAGAGGTGAGAACCGGAAAGACAGCACCTGTAACCATGCCGCACAACCATCAGCATGTGTTGGGCCATTATCATATGGCAGGCGAAAAAGAAGTTAAAATGGCCGTTGATGCTGCCATTAAGGCACACAAGGAATGGTCGGCAATTCCGCACAGCGAGCGCGCCTTTATAACATTGCGTATAGCTGAAATGATAGCTACTACTAAACGGGCTTCACTCAATGCAGCTACTATGCTTGGTCAAAGTAAAAATGCATTTCAGGCGGAAATTGATGCTGCCTGTGAAACAATTGACTTTTTGCGTTTTAACGCACGTTACAGTGCCGACATTTATATGGACCAGCCCCATTCGGATCCGGGCGTCATCAATCGCCTCGAATATCGCCCATTGGAAGGCTTTGTATTTTCACTTACTCCCTTTAACTTTACGGCAATAGCTTCCAACCTGAATTTGGCGCCCGTATTAATGGGAAATACTGCGTTGTGGAAACCATCATCTACTGCTGTTTTTTCCAATTACATGCTTATGCAGATATTCCGCGAAGCCGGTTTGCCGGATGGCGTAATTAATTTTCTTCCCGGAAAAGGATCTGTAATCGGTAACAGCATATTCAGCGACCCATACTTTGCAGGGCTTCATTTTACAGGCTCCAGTGCAACATTTAACCGGGTATGGCAAACCATTGCAGAAAATCTGCCCAACTACAAGTCTTATCCAAGAATAGTAGGCGAAACCGGCGGTAAAGACTTTATTATGGTTCATCCATCAGCAAATACTGACGAAGTAGCTACCGCTATTGTAAGGGGTGCCTTTGAATTCCAGGGACAGAAATGTTCTGCAGCATCAAGGGCTTACATACCCAAATCAATGTGGCAGGGAGTTAAAGAACGTGTTGGCGATATGCTTGCTCAAATTACCGTAGGTGATGTGGCTGATTTTTCAAATTTTGTGAATGCAGTTATCGATGAAACTTCATTCGACAATATTATGAACTACATTGAACTTGCCCGTAAATCACCGGATGCTGAAATTATCTTTGGCGGTAAAGGCGATAAATCGAAAGGTTACTTTGTTGACCCAACCGTTATTCAGGTCACCGATCCTCATTTTGTTACCATGGAAGAAGAAATATTCGGGCCCGTTATCTCAATATTTGTTTATGATGACAATAAATATGAAGAAACGCTTCATTTGGTTGATGAAACTTCACCATACGGACTTACAGGTGCCATCTTCTCCAACGATCGCAAAGCCATTGCTTTGGCCAACGATGTGTTGAAATATGCCGCCGGTAATTTCTATATCAATGATAAACCAACCGGAGCCGTGGTAGGACAGCAGCCATTTGGAGGTTCACGTCAATCGGGTACCAATGATAAAGCCGGAAGTATGCTCAATCTTATCCGCTGGACCAGCCCACGAACCATTAAAGAAACACTTATCCCTGCACGGGACTTCAAATATCCATTCCTAAGCAAAGATTAAAAGTGGATTAATTAAGAATAAAACCGTCTCAAAAGTGATTTTGAGGCGGTTTTTTTTTGGTGTGCCGTGCATGGTAATTAACTTGGTGGTGAAAGTCCACTATGGGGGTTTGTAATCGCCAACCATTAGCTGAGGGCAAGGGTGTCCATCGCGAGATGGAACCCCGAAGGGCTCATCGAAGATAATCTGAAGGAAGCCGTAGGCAAAGTCCTGCTCCGAGGAACACGAATCCTATCAGGCATATTCGCTGGGATAAGGCTGCTAAACAAGCTGAAGTCCAAAG
>JAQVEI010000007.1 GCA_028697695.1 Lentimicrobiaceae bacterium | reverse complement strand
TGCAGTATCGCCGAAACGTCGCAGTGCACGATTTTTCCACCTTCTATAAATAACATATCCCACTACAAGTAAGGGAAGCAGTAACAGAAGCTGTATATATAACGGATGTTCAAATCTAAACATACCTCAATTTTTTGTTCGGGCTCTTCCAAATCAGGGGAAACGCCTGAAGATACTGATGCCCAGTATAAAATTAATGGTTAGTAAAATAAGTGCAGCCAATGTGTAGGGCAAAAACTCTTCATGTTTGCGATGAAACTCGGTGACATCTACTTTAGATTTCTCCAATTTGTCAATTTCATCATAAATTTCTCTCAGACTTTCAGTGTTGGTTGCCCTAAAATATTTTCCATTGGTCATGGCAGCAATGTTCTTCAACAATGGTTCATCGATGCGCACTTCTATCTGTTGATATTGCATCCCAAATGGTGTTTGTACGGGGTAGGGTGCAGTACCGATTGAGCCTACACCAATGGTATATACCCTTAATCCAAACACCCTGGCAATTTCGGCAGCAGATTCCGGATCAATAAAACCGCGGTTGTTTTCACCATCAGTAAGCAGTATGATGACCTTGCTCACTGCATCACTCTCTTTTAAGCGGCTCACCGAAGTCGCCAGCCCATCGCCTATGGCCGTTCCGTCTTCTATCATTCCGCTCTTGATTTCATCAAGCAATGAAATTAAGATATTATGATCAATGGTAAGTGGACACTGGGTAAAGCTCTCTCCGCTAAAAACAACCAATCCAATCCGGTCGCTGGGCCTGCCCTTAATAAAATCCTTGGCAACTTCTTTGGCAGCATCCAGCCTGTTGGGCCTGAAGTCTTCAGCCAGCATACTGCCGGAAATGTCCATGGCAAGCATAATATCTATACCCTCAACACTTACATTTTGTTTAGCCGAACTCGATTGCGGGCGTGCCAAAGCAAATACCAGCAATGCGAAGGCGAATAAAACTAAAATAAATTGCACATGACGTAAACTGCTTCTTACTGAGGAAGTGCCCCCCTTAAAAAAGGTAAAACCGCTTATTTGAAGGTGAGCATGGACATCCCCATGACGAAACCAGTACCAGGCTATAGTTACCGGTATCAGAAGCAAAAGATAAAATGCTTCCGGATTGGCAAAACTCAGATGATTAAACAGGTTCATCTCTCTTTTCAGTTTCGTGGTCAATACTGGCGCTGCTCACTTCCTGTGCATTGTTTTCGGGCTGTTTAGTCGCAGGCGCAGTGCTTTTTACAAAGCTTAAAGCAAGGGTGAAACTCAATTCGTTGTCAGCGCCCAATGGTCGTGCCCTGGCAAATTTGACCATATCAGCAAGTTCAAATATCCTTTTCAGCTCGTTGATGCGACTTTCGTCCATTACCAACTTCTTCAATACCTGCAGAATCTCATACGAAGTCATTTCTGCTGCCGGAATATCATAAACAGCCTGAAGGTAAGCTCTAAGTATGTCGGTAAGGCTCGTATAATAATCCTTAAGCTGCCCTTTTTGCCAAAGTTGCTTCTTTCGTAATGCTTCCAGTTGCTCCATAGCTATAATATGAGCAGGTGGGGGAGGACGCGAGGGTATCTTAATCAGCGGCTTATTGCTTTTGCGTCTGCGGATGTAATACCAGATAAGGAAAGCCAACAGGACGATACCCAATACCCCCAGAATCCAGGGGAGGAAATCTGCAAATGTATACGGAACACTTATAATTGGCTTAATATCCTTAATTTCTGCATTTTGATCAACATTAACTCCTTTAACCTCAAGCAACAAAGGGTTACTTTCCCTGGGTTCAAATTCCTGGCTGCCAGCCAGTTTCACCATAAACGTCAGGGGAGGAATGGCATGATAACCGGTATCAAAGGAGGTAATGGTGAGCACCTGTTTTATCGTAAGGTCGCCCGAAGCATTGGTTACCGTATCCAATCTGCCGGTTTTAATGATTTCAAAAAAACGAGTCAATGTATCTTTATAAACAGGCCAATCAGCCTGTGCACCTATGGGAATGGTAAGTTCAAGGTTAACATTTACCTGTTCCCCAATCAGAAAACTGCTCGAATCGGCAGTAACTTTTTGTGCTTTAATGCAGGCAGCCGGCCATAGCATAAATGCAACTATGGCTGCAAGGGTTTGTATGTACAAACGACAAGAAAAGCTACACCTGATATTCATCGTCTTGCCCCCCTGGCTTTAAACAATCCAAGCAAAGGTTTTACATAATCTGTCCCGGTAGTAAATCGCGCTGAATCAACACCACTACGTTTAAAAGCCATCTCAAGCCAGGCCAGATGATTGTTTGCATTGCGTGCATAATTGTCCCTGACTTTGGCGCTGTTGGTATCAACGGTAAGGCTCTTACCTGTTTCTTTGCTGTACATTTTTACCAAACCCACATTCGGGATGGTCAAATCACGTGGATCAACCACATGAAGTGCAGCCAGATCATGCTTCTGACTTGCTATACGCAAGGCATCTTCAAAACCGGCATCCAAAAAATCTGATATCAAAAAGGCCGTACAACGCTTTTTCATGGCATTGGTCAAAAACCGCAGTGCCTCAGCAATATGGGTGCGTTGACTTTTAGGCTTAAAGTCAATCAATTCACGAATGATACGGAGAATATGGCTCAACCCCTTTTTGGGTGGAATAAATTTTTCAATGCGATCGCTGAAAAAGATAACACCTACCTTATCGTTATTTTGAATGGCAGAAAATGCCAGCACTGCAGCAATTTCCGTCATCATCTCCTCTTTAAGCCATTGCCTGGAGCCAAATTCGTTGGAACCGCTTACATCAACAAGCAACATTACTGTAAGCTCGCGCTCTTCATCAAAAATCTTAATGTAAGGATGATTGAAGCGGGCAGTAACGTTCCAGTCGATATTACGTATGTCATCACCATATTGATATTCCCGTACTTCGCTGAAAGCCATACCCCGCCCTTTAAAGGCACTGTGATATTGCCCGGAGAATATCTGGTTAGACAAACCCCGGGTTTTAATTTCAATTTTTCGTACTTTCTTTAGAATATCACTGGTTTCCATTGTAATGGCACATGTACAGATTAAAAGATATTTTTTATTTGTAACTGCTGCTAGGGAACTTCAACGGTATTCAGTATTTCGCTGACGATGTCGTTGGTACTAATATTTTCTGCTTCTGCCTCATAGGTTAAACCAATTCGGTGCCGCAATACGTCATGGGCTATGGCTCTGACATCTTCAGGAATAACATAGCCCCTTCGCCTGATAAATGCATAGGCTTTGGCCGCCAATGCCAGATTTATGCTTGCCCGGGGTGATGCTCCGTATGAAATAAGGCCTTCAAATTTTTTCAATTTATTTTCAGCCGGGAAACGGGTTGAGAAAACAATGTCTGTGATATAATTTTCAATTTTTTCATCCAAATATACTTCACGTGTCAGATTTCTGGCTTTAATCACCTGTTCGGGTGTTATAATCCTGCTGGTAGCCGGTATCTGACCACCCATGTTCTGACGCATGATAAACTTTTCCTCCTCCCGTGTGGGATAACCAATAATTACCTTTAGCATAAACCGGTCTACCTGGGCCTCAGGCAGGGGATAGGTACCTTCCTGTTCAATCGGATTTTGGGTGGCAAGCACCAAAAAAGGCTCCTCCAGTGGATAGGTATGATCTCCAATGGTTACTTGCCTTTCCTGCATGGCTTCGAGCAAAGCACTCTGAACTTTAGCCGGCGAACGGTTAATTTCATCCGCCAGTATAAAGTTGGCAAAAATTGGCCCTTTTCTTACAAAAAATTCTTCCTTTTTCTGACTGTAAATCATCGTTCCGATAAGGTCGGCAGGCAAAAGGTCGGGAGTAAACTGAATACGGCTGAAACGGGCATCAATCACATTGGCCAGGGATTTAATGGCCAGTGTTTTGGCAAGCCCGGGTACGCCTTCGAGCAGTATATGACCATTAGACAACAATCCTATAAGCAAGCGCTCTACCATGTGTTTCTGGCCTACAATCACTTTGCGCATTTCCATCTCAATCAACTCAACAAAAGCGCTCTCCTGTTGGATACGTTCGTTCAGTTCTTTAATATCGGTTTCGATCATGATGCTTGGTTTTTTTGGCAAATTTACATCAGAACCCTGATGTACGTAAGGTTTACGTGTTAAAAATTGTTAAACACCAGCAGATGGGATTAGCTCAAAATGAATTAAATAGCACTGAACCTTGTTGAAATAATTCAGGGCTGCCGATAATCGGCAGCCCTGATAAAAAATAAATTAGGATTGATGTGCTCCTGTTGTGGAGCGTTTGCTCAACTTCTATTCGTATTGTGAAGGAGAATAGGTGCAAACCAGGTTGCGATCGCCCATAGCTTCATCAATTCGCGTTACCGATGGCCAGTATTTTGAAGTGATTTCCTGCGTATCGCTGAACGCAGCTTTTGCACGGCTGTAGGGATATTCCCAGTTGTCCGTTGCAACCATTTCAAGGGTATGTGGTGCGTTTTTAATTACATTATTCGCACGGTCAACGGTTCCGTTGGCAATTTCATCTATTTCCTCACGAATGGCAATCATGGCGTGAACAAAGCGATCAAGCTCCTGCAACGGTTCACTCTCTGTTGGTTCAACCATTAAGGTTCCGTGCACCGGAAAAGCCACCGTTGGGGCATGAAATCCGTAGTCCATCAGGCGCTTCGCGATGTCGCCAACCTGAACGTCAGCCGATTTACTGAATTCATTACAATCCAGTATCATTTCGTGTCCAACACGCCCATTTGCTCCGGTATATAAGATTTTATAATGTTTCTCAAGTTTGGCTTTCAGATAGTTTGCATTTAAAATAGCCAAACGGGTGGCTTCGGTGAGTCCTTCAGCACCCAGCAATTTGATGTAACCATAAGAAATAGGCAAAATAGAAGCGCTGCCATAGGGGGCAGAAGCTACAGCGTGAATGGCCTGACTGTCAGTATCTTTTAAGGTAAAATGACCCGGAAGGAAGGGAACCAGGTGCGCGGCAACTCCAATTGGACCCACTCCAGGGCCTCCACCGCCATGAGGTATGGCAAAGGTTTTATGCAGGTTCAGATGGCATACATCAGCACCAATAAACCCAGGGCTGGTTAAACCCACCTGGGCATTCATATTGGCCCCGTCCATATATACCTGTCCGCCGTTCGAATGGATAATGTCTATTACTTCCAGTATCTCTTCTTCAAAAACCCCATGTGTAGATGGATAGGTTACCATACATGAAGATAAGGTCTCTTTATATTGGATGGCCTTATTGCGCAAATCGTCCAAATCAATGTTGCCCTGCTCGTCAGATTTTACTACCACTACCTTCATTCCGGCCATCGCCGCGCTTGCCGGGTTGGTTCCGTGAGCTGAGGCCGGGATTAAACAAACATCACGTTGAGTTTCGCCCCGGCTTTCGTGGTAGGCTTTAATAACCAACAGCCCCGTATATTCACCCGAAGCACCGGAATTTGGCTGAAATGACATGGCCTTAAAGCCGGTAATCTCGCTCAAATCTCTGTCCAGGTTTTTTATCAATTCCTCATAACCTTCTGCCTGTTCTGCCGGCGCAAATGGATGAAGACTGTTAAATTCAGGCCAGCTAAGAACGAATAATTCCGCTGCAGCATTCAGTTTCATGGTACATGAGCCCAGTGGAATCATGGAGCGGGTTAGCGAGAGATCCTTATCTTCGAGCTTCTTTATATACCGCATCATGGCGGTTTCGGAATGGTAACTGTTAAATATTTTGTCTGTCATATACGCTGACTGACGTTTAAATGCATCAGGAATGGACTGAATACGGCAACATTCTTCCGGAATACATACATAGTCAGTGAATGTTTTTCTGGCAGCCGAAGCAAAAATATTGATCAGCGTATTGACGTCCTCCAGGTTGGTAGTCTCATTTAAGCTAATGCCGATAATTCTGTCGGAAAAATACCTGAAGTTTACTTCATTCTCCAGGGCCAATTTACGCAGCTCAGCAAGTTTAACCTGTTCGGGCAATTCAATGCGTACGGTGTCGAAGTAAGTTTCGTTCAACTGGCGATATCCATATTTAACCACCTCTGTAGCGAGTACTGAAGTAAGAATATTGATCCGGTTCGCAATTTGCCTGATACCTTGTGGGCCATGGTAAACAGCGTACATGGCACTCATGGTTGCCAGAAGAGCCTGTGCAGTACAAATGTTGGATGTAGCGCGTTCACGCTTTATATGCTGCTCACGGGTCTGCAATGCCATTCTTAAAGCCCGCTTTCCTTTAGCATCAACAGATACACCAATAATACGACCCGGCATATTGCGTTTATACTCTTCTTTCGTTGCAAAATAACCTGCATGTGGACCACCATATCCCATGGGAAGTCCAAAGCGTTGATTGCTTCCAACTACTACATCGGCGCCCCATTCACCCGGAGGAATCATGAGTGCCAGGCTCATCAGGTCGGCTGCTGCACAAACCATGGCACCAGAGGCATGGGCATGTTCGGTGAATTCGCGATAATCGTGAATCTCACCCAAATCATCCGGATATTGAATGAGTGCTCCAAAAAATGAAGGGTCAAACTCAAAATTACGCCAATCTCCATAAACAAGTTCTATACCCAGAGGAACTGCCCGGGTTCGCATTACATCCTTTGTTTGCTGAAAAGTGGTTTCCGCAACAAAAAATTTGGTGGCACCATCTTTTACAGCCTGACGTGAACGGGAGTTAAAAAACATAATCATAGCTTCTGCGGCTGCCGTACCTTCATCAAGAAGTGAAGCATTGGCAACAGGCAGGGCAGTAAGTTCACTAACCATAGTTTGAAACAACAACAAAGCTTCCAGACGCCCTTGTGATATCTCTGCCTGATATGGAGTGTAAGAGGTGTACCACCCAGGGTTCTCCAGTATGTTGCGTTGAATTACACCTGGAGTTATACTCGGATAGTATCCCATACCTATGTATGACTTAAACAGCTTATTTTTTGAACCAAGAAGCCGCAGGTGATCCAGGTACTCATGCTCATTTAATGCTTCAGGCAGGTTCAATGGCTTAGGAAGCCGGATACCAGTAGGAACTGTCTGGTCTATAAGGGTTTTAAGACTATCAACCCCTATAATTTTTAACATCTCAGCGATTTCTTCTTCACGTGGCCCATTGTGGCGACGAATGAAATTATTGGTGATTTGTGACATGAAAAAAGTATTTTTAGTGTACGTAAGCTTGCTAATTGCGGAGCAAAGATAGATATTAAAACATCAAAAAAGCCGTAGGGAATATATTAATTAGAAGATATAGAATTTATGGCATATTTTATGATTCAACGCATTAAGATGACTTTTTATCCAATACCAGAAAACAACAACACTCAATTATTAAGTAAAATCAAAGGAGATAAAAACATAAAATCCCCGACATCAAAGCCCAAAATAATGATCGTATAGTTTTATTTATCTTTGCAGGTTTATTTATTGTTCATGAACACTACCTTGTATAAAATACCGGCTTCATTAGGCAGACAGTTTCTTTTTTGGTTGTTGATGTTTGCTGCCGCCCGAACCATTTTCTTGCTGTATAACCTTAATTTGCTTAATATTGAAGGAATTCCGGCAATAAGTGCATTGGCTTCCTATTGGTATGCCATCCCACTTGATGTGGCCACTGCCGGTTATTTGTTGCTTTTCCCGCTGTTGCTTAGCATCATTCAAACTTTCTACAGTCCCCGTTGGATTAATACGGTGAATAAAATATATACCCTTTTGGCAATAATTTTATATACACTGCTCGTAACTGCCGAACTGGGAATTTACCCTGAATGGAAAACCAAAATGCCGTTCAAGGTCTTTAACTATTTGTCACATCCATCAGAGGTGTACGATACCGTTGCAACAAGCATCTTTTTTACTCTTATTGTAATTTGGATTGCTTTTGCAGGGCTTTCGTTCTGGTTGTACAAAAAATATTTCTATAAAGATATAGTCAACGTTCCGCAGTCTTTCATCGCATCGGCCATAGCAGTATTTATAATACTGCCGTTAATGTTTGCAGGTATAAGAGGAGGGGTTCAACCCATACCCATAAATCAAAGCAAGTCCTATTATTCCACTCACAATATTTTGAACCTTGCAGCAGTCAACTCGGGATTCAACCTAATGATTAGTGCTATCGAGAACTATAAAAACCTGGGACATAACCCGTTTGATTTCTACCCTGAGGCAGAAGCCGAAGAAAGGGTCAATCAACTCTTGTTTACACCCAGGGATTCAACAACCGTTGTTCTTGACACAAACAGGCCAAACATCGTGCTTTTAATTCTGGAAAGCTGGTCAGCGGACCTTATTGAATCTCTGGGAGGCGAACCGGGTATAACTCCTGAATTTCACGAGCTGGAAAAACAGGGTATTCTCTTTTCCGGATTATGGGCTACCGGCCCCCGCAGCGAACAGGCCATGGGCAGTATTTTTGCCGGCTTCCCCGCCCATCCCATATCCTCAGTCACAGTGCAACCTGAGAAATTTGTTAAAGTGCCAACCATCACCTCACGACTTATAAACGAAGGATATCATACTTCGTTTTATTTTGGAGGTCAGCTTATGTACGGGAATATAAAGGGCTTTATATTGCAAAATGGTTTCGCGAAAGTTGTTGAAGGCGCTGATTTTAAAAATAAAGTCATCCGCGGAAAACTCGGCGTGCATGATGAATACGTGTTAAGCCGACAGTTGGCTGATTTGAACAAAGAAAAGCAACCTTTTTTCTCCGCCCTCTTTACCCTAAGCTCTCATGCACCCTACGATCAGCCTATGGAAGAAGTACTTAAATGGGGTGATAATGAACGGCCATACATAAACTCAGCCCACTATACCGACAAGTGCCTGGGAAATTATTTCAGAGAAGCCCGCAAACAACCCTGGTTTAAAAATACATTGTTTATCATTGTTGCCGACCACAGCCACAATTCATACCGTAACTGGTCGTTCACCACTCCGGCTTATCACAAAATTCCACTTCTTTTTTATGGAGACGTGATCAAAAAACCATTCCGGGGAACGAAGATATCACGATTGAGCAACCAGTCAGACCTGGCAGCTACACTTCTGAACCAGTTGAACCTGGATGCCTCTGAATTTAAATGGAGCCGTAATCTTTTAAATCCGTATGCCCCCGAATTTGCCTACTTCTCCTTTGAGGAAGGCCTGGGGTTTGTAGTGCCGGATGGTCATTTTGTGTATGATGCCCGAATCGATCACTTTAATGAAGTGTCGCTGCCCGAAAATAAAAAGGATGAAATCATAAAAACAGGCAAATCATATCTGCAGGTAATCTTTCAGAAATACATGGATTTATGACCGGGTATTTTTACCGGACAACCTGATTAAAACTTTATCTTTTAAAAAAAACGGGCCGGGAAAAAGTTCCATTTATTGAAAATATATACATATAAAGCTTAACTTTGTTCGGTTTTCATCCCTAAGTAATTTTACTTGTTGATTTTTTTTAATTGTCAATCAATTTTACTTAAGGAACATCGAATTTACTCTGTTTATTTCTTGAGACTTTACTTTATTCATCCAAAATAAAACATGAACCATAACTTTTCCGGCAAAATAAAAGCATATCTGGAAAACAAAAGCTTTAGCTGGCAATTGACAAATGCTGTGCTTGCACTTTCTGCCTTTTTGCTCATTATTGCCGGTGTTATTTGGACCCGGATAAAATCCATAGAATTTGAAACGCAAAAAGAAAAACTACAAAAGGAATACATAGATAGTCAGAAACATCTGGTTCAAACAGAGGTTGACCGGACAATCGACTATATCAGGTATCGTCGTTCTTTAGCCGTTGAACGCATGAAGACCCAGCTTAAAATGAGGGTGGATGGCGCCTGGCAAATTGCCAATAATATTTATCTTGAAAATCGTCAGAGCAAATCCACTGCTGAAATTCAAAAGATGATAAAGGATGCAATCAGACCCATGCGTTTTACAAATGAAAGAGACGATGTGTTTATCTACACCCTCAAAGGTACCGCGGTAATGCTTCCCAGAAGTAAAAGCAGAGAGGGCATTCCCAGCTTACATCATCAGGACAATAATGGCAACTTTGTGGTGAAAAATGAAGTCGCCCTGTTGCAATTGCTCGATAATGGATACATTGATTATCATGTTGCCAACATAAACAAACCGGGAGATTCGCTCTTATCAAAGAGTACATACGTGCGCAAGTTTGAACCTTTAGGCTGGTATTTTGGATCTAAAGATTATCTTGAAGATTATGAAAAAGAGCTAAAATCATATATCCTCGACTGGATAGCACAAATACGGTTTAAAGATGATGGTTATATTTTTGTAAATACCAACAAGGGACTGGGTTTGGTTCGTGAAGGCAATAAGTATATTAAACCTGTAAATATTTATATGAGTAGAGATCTGCCGTGGATTGAAGCATATAAAATGCAGCAAAAGATATACAATACTACCCGCAAAGGATTTATTACCTATGAATATAAACTGCTTGCCTCAGATAAATATGAAACCAAAACTTCCTATCTACAAACCCTGCCTGACTGGGGATGGATAATAGGTGCCGGCTTTTATGAGAGTGCTGTGGCCCCACAGGTAGCTCAAATGGAACAGCAATATGCCCAATTGAAGCATCAAACCATGCTCGTTATCTTTTTAATATTGCTTCTAATTTTCAGCATTGTTTTTTTAATGTCGAAATGGTTTTCAAAAAGACTTATCCGTGGGTTTTCCAACTTCAATATGTATTACCGTCAGGCAGGTCTGACGGGAACGGAAATGGACCCCGAAAAGTTTAATTCCCTCGAATTTAAGCAATTGGCAAACTCCTTCAATACGGTCTCGGCTGAACTTAATCAGGCCCGTAAACTGCTGGAAAAAGAACAGTCGCTGTTGCGCTCTTTAATAGATTCCAGTCCCGACCTCATCTTTTTTAAAGATGCGGAAAGCAACTTTGTAGGGTGCAACAAGGCCTTTTCTGAATATATAGGCGTTACCGAAAAAGAAATTATTGGAAAAAACGACAATCACTTCTTCCCTGCAGAAATAGCTTATAGATACAACAACAGCGATGCTGAATTGATAAAAACCGGAATACCGGTACGCATCGAAGAATGGATTACAAAAGCGGATGGCAGCCGGCAACTGATGGATACGGTTAAAGTGTTAAATCGGGATAAGGATGGAAACATCATCGGTATATTGGGTATTAGTCGTGACATAACCGAGCGCGAAATTATTCAACAAAATTATAAAGAAGCCAAAGAAAAAGCCGAGGAAGCCGATAGGCTTAAGACTTCATTTCTGGCCAACATGAGTCACGAAATTCGCACCCCCTTAAATTCTATCATTGGCTTCTCTGGTTTACTGAGCGAACCCGATTTGAATGAATCCGATAAAGCTGAATTTGTAAAACATATCAATCATGGAAGTGAATCTCTGCTAAATTTGATTGATGATATTATTGATATTGCCAAAATTGAAGCCGGCCAACTAACCATTACCATTGAAAAGTGTGATTTAAAAACCATGTTGGATGAATTGTACGCAAGTACCAATGAACTCCTTCGCAAGAAAGAGAAAACCAATATTAAATTATTACATACTTCGCGTCTTTCAGTCGAAGCCCAAACAATTTACACCGATCCCTTCAGATTGAAGCAGGTTATTTCAAACTTGTTGGTAAATGCAGTAAAGTTTACAGAAAGTGGACAAATAGAATTTGGGGCTTATGTATATCAGGAATCTCTGCACTTTTATGTTAAAGACACCGGTAGTGGTATCTCAAAAGAACGGCAACAATTGATTTTTGAGCGTTTTATGCAGGTGCATAATACCGGGGCGCGACATCAGGGTGGCACCGGTTTGGGGCTGGCCATTTCCAAACACATTGTCGAATTACTCAGTGGTGAAATCCACCTGGAATCAGCGCCGGGAAAGGGCTCTGTCTTTTCATTTTCAATACCATACTCACCGGTAAATTTAAACAATAAACAAAGCAATATCGTTCACGAAAACATTCATGTTTTGCAGAAGTGGGACAACAAAACCATGCTTGTAGTGGAGGATGTTGACTCGAATTACAACTACCTGAATGCTGCCTTATCGCGTACCGGCATTAATTTGCTTCGGGCCCACAGTGGCCGGGAAGGTGCTGACTTATTTAAAAACCATAAAGAAATTGATATTGTTCTTATGAATGTGGGTGCCACCGAAGAGGATAGTTATGAAACCGTTAGAGTCATCAAAAATATGAATCCGGCACTACCGGTAATCGCACAAACTTCTTATTCCAGGCAATCGGGTCTTGCCCGGGCCGGATTTGATGATGTTATTCCTAAGCCCGTTAAACTTGCCCAACTCATACAAACCATGAGTTCATGGCTGAAATAAAAAACGTGCACCTGATTAATAAGATGCACGTAATGACAGTAATCGCTCAGTGAGCTCTATTTTGGTTCGTAATAGCAATTCTTTGGAGAGTGAATACGACCCTCCAGTTTTAGTTTTTTGATGGCTTTGTCTACCTCTTTTTTATCCAGACCACCCAACTGGGCGATTTCGGCACCTTTTAATGGTTTGCCGGCCTGCTTAAGGGCTTGAATGACCAATTCTGTTGTTTCCATAATTCAATATTATTAATCCAATGCATGTACAACAATACCACTGCGCAATTTTGGCTCAAACCAGGTTGTTTTAGGTGGCATAATGTTTCCGGTATCTGCAATAGTTATAAGTTGCTCCAATGAAACCGGATACAAAGCAAATGCCACTGCCATTTCACCACTGTCAACCCGCCGTTTTAATTCACCCAGGCCGCGAATTCCACCCACGAAATCAATTCGGTTGGAAGTCCTTAGATCGGTAATACCCAGTATCTTGTCCAATACATGTTCTGAAAGTATGGTAACATCCAGTACCCCTATAGGATCATTGTCATTGTATGTTCCCGGTTTCGCAGTCAGACTGTACCATCTTCCATCGATATACATACCAAAAGTATGAAGAGATTCTGGTTTGAAAATTTCAGTGCCTTTGTCTTCTATGTTGAATACGCCCTCGAGCTTATTGAAGAATTCCTCTTTGCTCAGCCCGTTTAGATCCTTCACCAAACGGTTGTAATCAATAATGGTAAGTTGATTGGAGGGAAAATGAACAGCCAAAAAGTAATTGTATTCCTCATCACCTTTATGATTGGGATTTTTTTGTTTTTTCTCATTGCCAACCAATGCGGCAGCAGCAGTTCTGTGGTGTCCGTCGGCAACATATGTGTACGGAATTTTTTCAAAAAGAGTAACCAGTTGCTCAATAATTTTATTATCGCGGATGACCCAAAAATGATGACCAACTCCGTCATCCGCAGTAAAATCATATTCAGGTTTATTGTTTTTTACAAATTCCTCAATGATTTGATCAATTTCAGCTACCGCCGGATATGTGAAGAAAACAGGCTCCATGTTGGCATTGGTTATCCTCACATGCTTCATACGATCTTCTTCTTTGTCTTTACGCGTAAGCTCGTGTTTTTTGATTACGCCATTCATGTAGTCATCTACCGCAGCACATCCAACTATACCATACTGGGTTTTGTTGTTCATGGTTTGGGCGTAGATGTATAGATAAGGAGCTTCATCTTGTTTTAACCAACCATTTTTCTTAAAGTGGTTCAGGTTTTCAATAGCTTTGTTATAAACCCTTTCATCATGCTCATCAATCTCTTCAGACAAATCAATTTCAGGTTTAATAATATGAAGCAGGGAAAATTCATTACCTTCTGCTTCAATCCTGGCTTCTTTTGAATTGAGTACATCGTAAGGGCGGGAAGCAACCCTGGCAGCAATTTCCTGAGGTGGGCGAAGTCCTTTGAATGGTTTAAGAATGGCCATAATAACTTGATTTTTTAATTGAATAAATGAAAAATTGAGTAAAAAGATATTCCGTCAACAGGGCAGTCATTTACCACCTGTCACAATGAAAGGACAAAAGTATAATTTAATTTGCAATAAAGGCACTAACAGCCAAAAATATTGGCTTAGCTGCACTTACACCGGCTCTAGTCCGCATCTTCATTGCCCGTATCTCCGGAACGCTGAAGAGATCCAATCAGGGCGCCTATCATTTTGGTCATCTCCATAAGCTGCCCCCTTGATTCGTTAACTTCTGATTCTTTCAGATAGTCGAGCTTGTGAGCCAAAGAAGTATAAACCACGCATTCCCGGACGGCACTTTTAGCCATCTTCAGGTAATAAATAAACTGGCTTTTGTTGCGGGCTGATCCTTCCGAAATATTCAGTGCTATGGCTTGTGCCGAAAGCTGAAAACGTGAGGCTATTCCTGCGGTATTGTGGTCAGGAAACAATTGTACCTGACGGGTAACCCATTCAATATAATCTAATGATTTATGATAAATTCTTAAATCTTCAAATCTGAAAAAGGTTAATGCTTTGTCGAGTTCTGCATCCATGTCGTGGAAGGTTGGTTTTGACTTTGTTGATTGCTGGTAACCTCTGAAAAATATAAAATGGCGTTACCGGTAAAACACCGATAACGCCATATTTTGTTATTTGTTCACCTGATAAGTTTTATCTCCTGTTTTAAAGAAATTTACAATTTGTTTGGCTGCAGCCAAACCGGCATTGATGTTGGCTTCTGACGTTTGAGCACCCATTTTTTTAGGTGTGAAAAAACACCTGTTTTCATAATTGGTTTTAATCTCTTCGCTACACCCCGGAGCAATATCGCTAATGTATTTAAAATCAGGCCGCTCTTTAAACATCTTCAGTAATGCTTCCTCATCTATCACCTCTTTACGGGCAGTGTTTACAAGTGTAGCTCCTTTTGGCATCTTTGAGAGTATCTCAAAACCTATAGAATTTTTTGTTTGAGCCGTGGCAGGAATATGCAATGAAATGAATTGGCTTTTGCTGTATAGATCATCCACATTGTTTACCGGAATAACGCCGTCTTTTTCCATCTCTTCGGCTTTCACGAAAGGGTCAAACGCATAAATATCCATGCCAAAACCTTTGCCTATTTTGGCAACATATTTCCCTACATTACCGTAGGCATGAATGCCCAGTGATTTGCCCCTCAGCTCTGTACCGGAGGTGCCATTAAAGCCACTACGGGAAACATAAACCATCATGCCGAAAACCAACTCGGCAACAGCGTTTGAATTCTGACCAGGTGTGTTCATGGCTACAATGTTTTTTTCAGTTGCAGCAGCCAAATCAATATTATCGTAACCGGCTCCGGCTCTTACAATGATCTCTAAATTACTGCCGGCCTCAATTACTTCGCGATCAACATTGTCACTTCGGATGATAAGGGCGTGGGCCGATTTGGCAGCCTCTACCAGCTCTGAATGAGTAGTGTATTTTTCAAGCAATTTGAGTTCAAAGCCAGCATTTTCTACAATTTCCCTGATGCCGTCTACGGCAACTTTAGCAAAAGGTTTGTCAGTTGCAATGAGTACAGTTTTCATTCTTTTAATTTTAAAAAGTTAGTGAAGTTTAAGTTAATTATTTAAATTTTATTGGATTCCTGATGCGCTCAATTCTAATTGTAAATTTTGTATAAAAGTAGAAAGTAATTCAATCAAAACAAATTTTAATTAAAAAATATGTGCGTTTATGACCAAATCTTCAGTAATTGTTCAATATCGAACAGTTTGATGTAATAATATTTATCAATTTCGACTTTTTGCATACGCTTTAAGCCCTTCAATCTGCTCGTGATTCAATCTCTTTATTCCTTTATTTGAATTTACAATTACCTTACAGGCAAGTTCAAAAAATACCGCTTTCTGCATCACCTCTTTTAAGGATGAACCCATGGCAATTTGTCCGTGATTGCTCATTTGAACCATTCTTATATGCGGAGGCAAACCGCTCACAGCATCGGCAAGTGCTTCACTACCGGGTTGCAGATAGGGCAAAGTAACTACTTCACCCACATACAATGGAATTTCAATAATAACATTGTAATCCGGAACAAAATCTGCACAACAAAGGGTTGTAGCAGCCTCCGATTGAAAATGTAACACCGCATTAATACCGGGGCGCTGCATGCGTGTTAAGGCTAAATGTAAAGGCAACTCTCCGGTTGGCTGAACATTGTTTAACGACTCGCCCGTTAATGAATCTACCACAGCAACCTGCTCTGCACTAAGGGATTCAAGCCAGCTTCCGGTTCCCGAAACAAGCATCTGCTGATCATCTATACGCTGTGACAGGTTACCACTGCTGCATTTCACCAAATTATAGGCTGCTGCTTTCCGGGCCCAGTAGATAAATTCGTCCATAGTCCAAAATTGCTGTTATTGAATGAATTTCAGGCTGATTTCGTCTGCAAAAATCCAGGTTTTATTGCCAATGCCCGGATGCCAGTCCGGACAGGGTCCGGGATTCAAAGCTTTAATTTTTAAAAAACGATTCTTTGTGTTTCCGGCCTTAAGCTTAAATTCATGAATTACTGTTCCTTGCTGAGTTTGAGGTATCGGATTTTTAAAAGTATCTGCCAATTCATAAGTTATTCCATCCGAAGAAGTCCAAAGTTCTACCGCTGAAGGCATGAAAATCCATGAACGCTCTTCCTGCAGGAACCCTACACTTACGCTGTCAAGAGCCTGTTCATTATCGATAAATAAAACTGCCTGCAGATCAATTCCTTCAAAGCCTTGCCAGCCGCCTAATCTGAAATCTGTACTTCCTTTAAGCCCGTCAATAAGGTTGTTTTTTCCGCTACCTGAATATTGAGGCGCATACTCAGACAAAGAGACAAGTTTAACAAAGTCAGGCATTTGTGTATATATTGCTGATTGGACTGCTGATGGCGGAAACCCTGAAGCATAAGACCTGAATTTTAAATTTGTGGTTTCTGTAAAGACCAACGGCTGCTCAAACTTTGCTGACTTTTCATCCGGATCGCTGCCATCTGCTGTGTAATAGATATTTGCGCCGTCCATACCCAATATATTAACCTTTACCTCTTTCAAAAAAGTAGGGGAGGAGTTATCCACATAAGGTGCCGGTTGAATAAGTTCCCGCTTTATGGCAGTGCTGCTTTCATTGTGTTTACCAACAGCCAGAAGCTTATTTGGAGATGCACTCATATGAATTTCCCATACGCCACCCTGCATCAGGTCATCATGCTCTATATATCCCTTGTTATAGGGCGTGCCATTTAACCACATCTTATCGATATAAATATTTTTATCAGATAAATTGCTGGTTTTTATGGTAAATGTATTCCCATTCTCCAAATGAATGACTGCTTCTTCAAACCGGGGCGTCCCAATATCATACCGCGTGGTTCCCGGACAAACCGGGTAAAAACCAAGGGCTGAAAATACTGCCCAGGCTGA
>JAQVEI010000326.1 GCA_028697695.1 Lentimicrobiaceae bacterium | reverse complement strand
GCCACAGCCACGAAACGTATATATGGCGCCAATGAGCGATCGCAAATGCTTAAATATCATATTCAAACGTCGGGACGCTCACTGCATGCACAGGAGATTGCCTTTAATGACATAAGAACCACGCTACAGGCATTGTATGCCATTTACGACAATTGCAACTCCTTGCACACCAATGCCTATGATGAAGCCATTACTACTCCCACCGAAGAATCGGTGCGCCGGGCAATGGCCATTCAGCTTATCATCAATCACGAACTGGGCCTGGCTAAAAATCAAAATCCATTGCAGGGTGCCTTCATTATAGAAGAGCTCACTGATTTGGTAGAAGAAGCCGTGATGGCCGAATTCGACCGGCTTACCGAACGCGGTGGTGTATTGGGTGCAATGGAAACCATGTATCAGCGCAGCCGCATACAGGAAGAATCTCTTTATTACGAGAAGCTCAAGCACAGCGGTAAATTGCCCATTATGGGCGTTAATACGTTCCTGTCCCCGGAAGGCTCCCCCACAATAATTCCGGTTGAAGTAATCCGTTCCACCACAGAGGAAAAGGATTATCAGGTTAAGATGCTAAAAGAATTGCACAAAACCTGGCAAACAGAAGCTCAAAAAGCGCTTAAAAACCTTCATGTAACAGCAGCGACCAATAATAATGTGTTCGAATCCCTGATGGAAGCCACCAAATATTGTTCACTCGGTCAAATTACCCGGGAATTGTTTTGGGTGGGTGGTCAATACAGGAGAAGCATGTAGATAATTTTAAATGGGCAGAAACCATCAACCAAAATATTGTCATTTAACACATGATCATTTAACCTAACAATCAGCGTAAAGAATTCATTAAAACTTTTTGCGCTACTTTTGCCACATGTCAGGTATTTATGTTCATATCCCCTATTGCAGACAAAAATGTCATTATTGCAACTTTTTCTCAGTCGCATCACTGAGTAGTATGCCTGTTGTGCTCAATGCCTTGTGTACCGAAATTTCGTTGCAAAGCAGCTACATAAGTGGCCCGCTGAATACGTTGTATTTTGGTGGTGGAACGCCATCGCTGCTTGATGAAATACAGTTGACTGCCGTGATGAAAGCCATTGGCAAAAATTTTAATTTCGCTCCCGATGCAGAGATAACCCTTGAAGCAAATCCGGACGACATCAGTATGGAAAAGCTGAAATTGTGGAAAGATAACGGCATCAACCGGTTAAGCATTGGCATTCAATCATTCAGAGATTCTGACCTGCAGTATTTGAACCGCATCCATTCTGCCGATAAAGCACTTAAATCTTTAAATCTTGCCAGGCAGGCAGGATTTCATAATCTGACCATCGATTTGATTTTTGGCATCCCTACCCTCAATGATAAGGCCTGGCTAGAAAATATTAAAATCGTCAAAGACCTTGAAATACCTCATATATCCGCCTATGCGCTGACCATAGAGCCCAAAACTCCGCTGGATGTAATGATAAGAAAAGGCAAGGCCAGGCCGGTGAATGAACAGCAGACGGTCAGGCAATTCGGGCTTATGATGCAAAAGATGGAAGCACACGGATATGAACATTATGAAATATCAAACTATTGCTTACCAGGCCATTATGCACGCCATAACACTTCTTATTGGAGCGGCATACCCTACCTGGGTGTAGGCCCATCGGCGCACTCCTATAACGGAAACAGCAGGCAATGGAATGTAACATCAATCAGCGAATACATAAAAGAGTTACAGTCGGGTAAGGTACCTGCCGAAAAAGAAATCCTTACTGTAAATCAACACTATAACGAATATGTAATGACCGGGTTGCGCACGGCCCGGGGTTGCGATATTACCCTTATTGAGCAACGTTTTGGATTGACGTTTGTAGAGTCTTTTAAAAAAGAAGCCCAAAAATGGATAAAACAAGGTCATTTACAACAAAATGGACATATCTTTACATTATGCCGTTCAGGGAAACTTCTGGCCGATGGTATTGCTTCTGACTTTTTTATTATTACATAAAAGATCGCCAAAATCAACATGCTCAGGCGCTTCCACCAACCTGTAGCGTAAGTATTTATCTGGCAGCAATCAAATTTCACCTATTGTGTTCAGGCAATCCCCACCCTTTAGCTGGTGTAAAGAGTGCAAAACGGCCGACATCATAAAAAATGTTTATTTTTACCGCGAAATAGACAAAATTCAGTTATGCCTCTTCTCGGATCCATTATCAAAAGTGCGATTGAATTTCCATCACGTATCCCTTTTGAAAAATTCCGCCGTTTATCTCCGGCTCAAACCCAACAGGCAACTCTTAAAAAGTTGTTACGCAATGCACAATTTACTGCTTTTGGAGAAGCCTATGACTTTGGGGGTATGCTGCGAAAAAAAAACTTTATAGATGTTTTTCGCAAAAAGGTTCCTTTACATGATTACAACACCATACATCAGCGATGGTGGTACCGCACTCATACGGGCGAAACCTATGTAAGCTGGCCCGGGAAGGTTAAATATTTCGCTCTTAGTTCCGGAACCAGTGAGGCCTCCAGCAAGTATATCCCTGTGACCTCCGATATGCTGCGAGCCATTAAAAAAACCAGCATACGGCAGATATTTTCGCTCGCACGCTACAATTTCCCACGCGAGTTTTATGAAAAGGGAATACTCATGCTTGGCGGCAGCACCCATCTTCAATACAATGGAACCTATTATGAGGGCGACCTGTCCGGTATAACTACCGGCAATATCCCATTCTGGTTTCAGCATTTTTACAAACCGGGTAAGCGCATTTCAAAAGAACGGGACTGGAACACCAAACTGGATGAGATTGTTAAAAAGGCTCCCGATTGGGATATAGGCGTTATAGTAGGTGTTCCGGCATGGTTACAGATTCTCATGGAGCGCATCATTAAGCAATACAACCTGAATACCATCCATGACATATGGCCAAATCTGTTCATTTATGTTCATGGCGGAGTTTCTTTTGCACCCTATGCCAAAACGTTTGATAAGCTGCTGGGCCGCCCCATTACCTACATTGAAACTTATCTGGCATCCGAAGGATTCATTGCTTATCAAACCCGGCCGGGAACCAATTCCATGCAACTGGTGCTGGACAATGGCCTGTTTTACGAGTTTATTCCTTTCAATGAAAGTAATTTTGATTTTGAAGGACATTTTTCACCTGATGCCGAAACACTTACCATTGATCAGGTTGAGGAAGGCAAAGAATATGCGCTGGTTATCTCTTCATGCGCAGGTGCATGGAGGTACTTAATTGGGGATACAGTGAAATTTACGTCCAAAGCATTATCTGAAATTGTTATTACCGGCCGTACCAGGCACTTCTTAAATCTTTGCGGTGAACATCTTTCTCAGGAAAACATGACCCGTGCCATAGCCATGCTGGAAGAACAGATTAATATTGAGATTCCTGAATTTACTGTAGCAGGTATAAAATATGATACCATGTTCGCTCACAAATGGTTTTTGGGTACACCCAACGATATAGATGGGATAGATGTAGAAAGTGTTAAAGCGCTGATCGACCAGAACCTTAAAGACCTGAACGACGACTACCGGGTGGAACGCATAGCCGCTATTCGTGAGGTTATAGTCGAGGTGTTGCCACTACATTTGTTCTATGACTATCTGAGAAAAATAGGCAAAGAAGGTGCCCAGAATAAATTTCCACGGGTAGTCAGAAATGAGAAACTCACCCAGTGGGAAGACTTTATAGACCAGTATTATCAAAGCCAAAACAAGTAGTCATTGATATGCATCCTTTGTGGGAAGGTATGATTCTGGGCCTTACACTGGCAATAATGTTGGGACCAGCCATGTTTTCATTAATACAAACCAGCATCCACCGCGGTTTGTACAGGGGCATTTTACTTGCATCAGGTATTTTTTTAAGCGATTTGGCGCTGGTAATATTGTGTTACCTTGGAGCCCTTCAGGTATTTGGCTCCGAGCGCAATTACATTATGTTTGGCATCATT
>JAQVEI010000325.1 GCA_028697695.1 Lentimicrobiaceae bacterium | reverse complement strand
AAAAAGGAATGATCTCCTACAAGGATCAGTTGAGTCCTACGCAAATGCAGCAGGTAATCGGCTATATATTTAGTTTGCAGGGCACCAATCCATCCAATGCCAAAGCTCCTGAGGGACATGAGTATAAGGTTATTGGATAGTTTTTTAACCTACTACCTCACTGCGTCTCCGGTTTATGGAAAATTTTGATGAATTTGACGACTATCGCGATAGGATTTCCACCATTGGCACCAATGGTAAACGGGTGTGGGTGTATCCTAAAAAGCCAAAAGGTAAGTTGTATAATTACCGCAAAATAACCGCACTCTTTTTGCTGGCTTTCTTCTTTTTGGCTCCCTTCATCAAAATTGATGGTGAACCTTTCCTTTTGTTCAATGTGCTGGAACGAAAATTTATCCTTTTTGGTTTTCCCTTTTTTCCGCAGGATTTTTATCTACTGGTGCCTGTAATGATTGCTTTTATTGTTTTTGTGGTACTCTTTACTGTGGTTTATGGAAGAATTTTTTGTGGTTGGTTGTGTCCACAAACCATTTTTATGGAATTTGTTTACCGACAGATAGAGTATTGGATAGAAGGCAACAATAAACAGCAGCGGAGGCTTGATCTTGCACCCCTCAATTTTAACAAGTTATGGCGAAAAGGATTAAAGCACTTTCTGTTTTACTTCATTTCATTCATTACCATAGTTTGGTTCCTGGCCTATATCATTGGCATGGATCAGGTGTTCAGAATTTTTACGGCAGATCGAGGTAGTAACCTGGCCTTAATTCTTGGGGTTGTTGTTTTTTCAGGAGTTCATTTTTTGGTTTTTGCTAAACTGCGCGAACAAGTCTGTGTAATTATTTGTCCTTACGGAAGATTACAGGGCGTGCTGCTCGACCGCAATTCTATCGTTGTAAGCTATGATTACAACCGCGGTGAGCCAAGAGGCATATATAAACCGCATGAAAACCGTGCCACAGCCGGAAAGGGCGACTGCGTGGAATGCAGCAGTTGTGTGCAGGTTTGTCCTACAGGTATTGACATTAGACACGGAACCCAGCTTGAGTGTATAAATTGTACAGCATGCATTGATGCCTGCAACGGTGTAATGAAACGGATGAATAAGCCCCAGGGGCTTATTCGTTACGCCTCTGAGCGATCTATAGCTGACACTGAGCCCCTGCGCTTTAATGTGCGCATCCTGCTCTATTCGTTTGTGCTTTTGGGATTGCTTACCCTCACCGGTTTCCTTTTTAGTGAGCGAACCGAATTGGAGGCCAGTATATTGCGGATGTCTGGCACCATGTATCAGGAGTATGATGCACAGCACTATAGCAACATTTATGTTATTCAGGTAGTCAATAAAACCAGAAACACCTTGCCTGTAGAGATTGAACTCATACAACCCGGTGGAGAAATAAAAATGATGGGTGGTGAATTGAACATAGAAAAGGGCAAGGTGGGAAAAGCTGATTTTCTGTTGGTTCTCGATAAAAATGTAGTCAAAAAATCCCTGACCAACGTTAAGTTCCGGGTGTTGGCCAATGGACGGGAGATGGATGTAATCAACACTAGTTTTGTTGGCCCCAATAGTTTGGATAGACCCTAAATTTACCATCCTTTAATGTAATTTTCACTAACTTTGAAGTTGCCCTTAAGGTTAGATTTTTAATTGTAAAAGAAATTATACCGAATGTTCATAAAATTCAACTGGGGAACCGGAATATTCACTTTCATTGTCATCTTTATAATTTTGATGCTTGGCATGGTTTACTTCAGCTTTCAGCAGGATAATGAGCTGGTGGATGAATCTTATTATCCGAAAGGTATGGAGTATCAACAACAAATTGACCGCCGGCTAAGAACCCAAAAGCTTCCTTATACTTTTGATGTACAGCAAACAAGCAATGAAGTGGTTATAACATTTCCTCCTGATTTAATGGATATGGATTTTCAAAAAGGAGAAATCTATTTTTATCGCCCATCTGCCCGGAAATTCGATATAAAAGAAAATATGAAACCCGAAATAAATTTACAGCAAACGTTTTCTCTTAATCGTTTCCGTGCCGGGAAGTATAATGTTAAACTTTCGTGGAGAATGGGCGATGAAGAATATTACGATGAGAAGACCATCATTATCTCTAAATAGCACGTATATTTTTTAAACTCAATGATATGCTTTTGTGGACTGCTTTTCTGGTTGGAATTATAGGAAGCGCACACTGTGCAGGGATGTGCGGGCCCATAGCACTGGCCTTACCGCTTAAAGGTGATAAGTGGGGCGGACGTGCCATTAGTGGAATCCTTTATAATACCGGCCGGGTATTAACTTATGTTTTGCTTGGAGCAATTTTTGGTTTACTCGGGCAAAGTCTGCATATGGCAGGTTTTCAGCAATGGTCATCTATAATTATTGGAATTTTGATGATTGCTTTTGTAGTGGTACCCCTTATGTTCAATAAAATGCCTTCCATCAATAATGTTTTCACCGGTTACGCTCACCGGCTTTTGGGCTCGTTCAGGAAGCTCTTTCGTCGTAGGTCACACGGCTCTCTTTTCACCATCGGTCTGTTGAATGGTATATTGCCTTGTGGCTTGGTGTATGTAGCTATTGCTGGTGCACTCAATACCGGAAGCGTGGTTTATGGAATGCTGTATATGGCATTGTTTGGAGCAGGTACAATTCCGGTTATGCTTGGCATTTCAATGGCTGGAAGTATGATGGGATTAAAATTAAGAGCTTTTATCAATAAACTTTCTCCAATTGTAATTGTCTTAATCGGTGTATTGATACTTTTGAGGGGACTATCTTTGGGTATTCCTTACGTTAGTCCAAAAATGGAGGTGCTTACTCCCGTCAAAGAGCAAGCTCAGGAGTGTTGCAGTCCAAAATAGTGAACTTATAATTACCCCAAATCCGGCTAGGACATATGCAGATTGTTGAACTAAATCCCTTAGCATGGGATAGCTGATTGCGGGCTTCAAACCTATCAAATGACCACCAAAAATTGATGCGGGTGATACCGCTCGAAAACCTCGGAAATCCTTATGAATTATACACATTATTGTGTGTATATGCTTTCTATTCTGTCAGTTTGTTAATGTTTAGTCCTATTTTTGCTCCCCAACAATTATCTTTTATAATCAATCCATTATCGTCATAACTCCCGAGTTTGACAGTTATTTTTTTTAACTCTTTAATATATAACGCAATAACAGGCGTCATTTAAGTTTGTGACACTACATTTCCTCTTTTTTCAATATTTTTGGTGGTATCTTCATATTCATCGCTCATTATCGTCATAACTCTTTGTAAAATTGGGGTTGTATTCAATCTCGAAATATATCAAATCCTTGATGTCAATTCCCAATCCGATTAATCCGCCGAAATTAAATTTATTAAATTCATCAATTGTTGATTTAAGTATGCCAATTTTCATTCCTGAATTTGGCTCTTCAACTTCAATATCTTTGTAGTCAATCATATAATCACTACGTAATCCAACCATGAAATATGGAGAGTAATCTATTTTTAAAGGTTTGACCTTTAATCCAAGATTTAATGCTAAGTCGTGAAAAATCACATTGTCAGTAACTCTCCCAGCTTCAGTTCCATCGGGAAACACTAGTGCTACGTTGGTTTTAAATCCTTTTTGTATGTACCCAAGTTCTGTCCGCAGAGCAAAGAGGTCTCCTAAATCTTTATCAACGTGCAAAAAGGCTTGAAGTCCAGGTTTATATTCATTATCAGAATCAACTTTTATTAACTTGAAATCCCAAATCTGAGTAGAGTATGAAGTCCCAATGTTAATTCCATATCTATCAATAATCTGACAGTATGAAAGTTTTGCCATTAAAGTCAATGCAATAATTAATACTAATCTTTGTTTCATACGTAAAGATTTATATTGTACTTAATTCGTTTTCAAGTGTTTAGCATTTTATTGGCATCAATTTTGACAAAATAAAAGAAGGCACTTGTCAAAAGACAAATGCAAGTTATTGGTTTGGTAA
>JAQVEI010000324.1 GCA_028697695.1 Lentimicrobiaceae bacterium | reverse complement strand
TCTTCTTTTTTGGTTTCGGTCTCTTGTGCCAGCAATTGTTTGGCTGTTTCAATGTTTTGTATCAGCTACTGTGCCAAGCCGCCAACCGTTATGTGGCATGAAAAATACAATAATCGCCAATTCACATATTGGTAAATCAAAAATAATACTTATCTTTGGCGTTAGTAACGCGAGGCATTAAATGATAACCTCATTTGGATCAAAGACAACTGAAAAAATCTGGAAGGGAGAGAGAGTAAGAAATCTTCCGGTGGAGATTCAGATAATTGGTAGAAGGAAATTGAGAATGCTAAATAACTCTCAAAGCATTATCGATTTAAAAGTACCCCCTTCAAACAGATTGGAAAAACTCGGGGGCAATCTTAAGGATTTCTACAGTATCAGAATTAATGATCAATGGCGGATAATATTCAAATGGGTTGATGGTTTAGCAAGCGAAGTTGAAATTGTTGATTACCATAAATAGTGGAGGAAATATCATGGAAAGATTAAAGAATATACATCCTGGTGAAATACTAATGGAAGAGTTTCTTCTTCCTCTTGAGATAACAGCCTATCAGTTATCAAAAGACATCGAAATACCTCAAACCAGAACTTCTGAAATCCTGAAAGGCAGGAGAAGAATTACAGCTGACACAGCTTTAAGATTGGCAAACTATTTTGGTAACTCTCCCAAATTTTGGCTAGGGCTTCAAAATGATTTTGATATAGAGGAGGAAAGGAATAGTAAAGAAAAGGATTTCAGAAGAATACAAAGGTCTAAAAAGATCCACGCCACATAACAATTTAGGAATTAAGGCACAGTTGAGCCCTGAAAAAAGGCAGTAGGATGATTTTTCTGCTGCCTTTTTTCATTCAGGGGTAGTTATCATCAAAATTCACGCTTATTCACGGCGTGACTCAAAGGCACACCGTGAATGGCACAAATCGAACCGAAATGGGCAACCAGGCATATTTTTCCCCGTTCAGCCGAAAACCGCCCGGTTTTGGCTGTCCATGCACATGCAACAGAAACCGACGGATGAACTCATCTATATCGAGTTTCATCTGCCGCCAGTGCACTGATTTGTTGTTCTATCTCTGTCCACAATTCTACGTTTTCTTCGTGCACCTCCACATCGCACTCAATGCACGAAAGAGTGAGCCCGGGCAAAACGGCTTTTAATTCTTTTGAAACGGAAACAGCTACCATTCTTATTGTTTTATGCCGCCAAAAATAATTGAAAAAATATTGACCCGGATGAATGGACTGAAAATTTAAGAGGAGGTTATGAAGCATAGTGTATTGCTTGATACAAGTTTCTTAGTTCGTCTCTTAAATGATGAGGATAAATTGCACGAAAATGCCCTTTCCTATTATAAGTATTTTTTAGAGAATGATATCGTCTTAAAAGTTGTTACACATTTCACAGTATCTGACAGGATCAAGGCGGATGCATGTCTTTGTAGGAGCGAACTTTATTGAGTAAATCACAGGTTAGTGTCTATCTTAATAGAAGTTGTAGTTAGGTGGATTTAGGTGCTTATGATTTATAGTGTTATGAAGATAATCTTAATCAACGGTATATTCTTTTCATTCTTTCTTGTTTTTCTACTTCTAACAAAAAAGGGAAAGTCGCTATCAGATAAGATTCTGACTGTTTGGATTACCATTATCGGTATCCATCTGTTGGGTTATTATTGTAATCAGATAGGATACTGGGAATTATATCCACATCTTATTGGAACCACTGCTCCCTTTCCTTTACTTCATGGTCCGCTGCTGTTTTTATACACTTTCTATTCTTTGCGCAACGACCGGAAAGTGCGGACTATTGATTATCTTCATTTTGCACCGGTGGTGGCAGCATATTTATACATGTCCAACTTCTTTTTCTTTTACACCGCAGAAGAGAAAAAGATGCTGGATAGGGGAGTGATAGATGATTACAGTGTTTTTGCATTGGTTTTATTGATTGTAATTCTAGTTTCAGGTGTAAGCTACTCCGTTCTTGCATATCGACTTACCATTCAGCACCAACGCAAAATCGACCATTATTTTTCTTACAATGAATGAAAAATCAGACATCGAAAAAACCGCATCGATCGAAAAGTATAAAAAATCAGGTGTCCGAAAAAAGGTTGCCGCTGAATGGTATGAAAAATTGCTAAAAACTATGGTCGAAGAGAAGCCTTATCTGGATCCCAAACTTAGCTTATCTGGATTGGCTAAACAACTGGAAATTTCGCCAAATCAGCTTTCTCAAATAATTAACCAGGAGGCAGAGGTTAATTTTCATGATTTTGTAAATAGCTATCGCGTTGAAGAATTTATAGACAAAGCCAACGAAAAAAAAAACTTTGCTTGCTCGCTTTGGCACTTGATTCAGGATTCAATTCTAAATCATCTTTCAACACAATTTTCAAAAAGCAAAAAGGAGTAACACCTTCAGAATATTTGGCAAAATAGGAGTAGGAAAATATGAAAGGTAAACCATAATTTTGATCCTGCTATTATATTTCAGAATGGTGAGTTAGCCTTAATTTATAAGCATAAAAGCCATCTTAAAGTCATAGTGATTAGCTTTACAAATATTTATCTAAATGTGTCAGCAAACTACTGTGAGACAAGCATTTACACCTCATGTCTTTAAAAATCAGGCAAAATTTAGTTGCTAATAACCAACTAAGCTTGAAGAAGTGCAAACATATAAATTTCACCATCTTTTTTGGTCTAAACCTATAGGTTTGAGCGATTATTTTCAATTTTTATTTTTACTTTGTGTAGATTAAAAACGTAGTTTTTTAGTTGAAGAAACCTGTCTATCTTTCTTCGACTGCATTAAGTCTCTTTCAAAAAACTTAAGCAAGGTTACTGAAAATGAATGAATTTGAAGATTACTAACATCAAATATAATTATAAGATGATACGAAAAATAATCACTTTAGCAGCTTTGTTGATTTCATTTCAGATATATTGTTGCACAACTTTTACCTTTTCCGATAGTAAAGGCAACATCGTTTTTGGCCGTAACTTTGATTTTCCGGTGGGAATGGGGCATATTCAAATTAATTATAAGAATATGCATAAAACTGCATTTATTCAAGTTCCTGAGAATCCTGTCTCTTGGATTTCCAAATATGGTAGTATTACATTTAACCAGTGTGGTAGGGAATTCCCTTATGGGGGCATGAACGAGGCTGGATTGGTTATAGAACAAATGTGGTTACAGGAGACTGAGTATCCTAAAATGGACAAAAGATATGGATTAAGCGAGTTACAGTGGATTCAATATCAGTTGGATAATGCTTCCAACGTAGAGGAAGTGATCGCCAGCGATTCACTGGTTAGGATTTCATTCAGTTCAATTGCTACATTACATTTTCTAATTTCTGATGCAAGTGGCGATGTGGCAACTATTGAATACTTGGATGGTGAAATGGTAGTGCATCGTGGAGTGGATTTGTTATATCCTGTATTGGCAAATTGTACATATGAACATTCTTTAAAATACAAAGAGAGTATCGATAATAAAGAGAATATTCAATATAATGATTGGACAAAAAATTCCTCTGGAAGGTTTGTAGATGCCACTTTATTAATCAACGATTATAATGATGACCAAGATATTGTTGATTATTCATTCTTAATTTTGGATAGTGTAGCTCAAGGAAACGGCACACAGTGGAGCATTGTTTATGATATCACAAATCGTGAAATACATTATAAGTCAAGCCAAAATGCGTCTTTGCAAAAAATTGATATGAAAACTTTTGATTTTTCATGTAACAACACTCCTCTGTTTGTCGATATGAATATGGATATTAAAGGTGTAGAAAGCTTTCGTGAACTTACTTATGAGGATAATTTCAATCTTATCGAATCTGTGGTTTTGAATGTTGACTTTTTGAAAAATAACATGCCAGATGGTGCCAATGCCGCTTCTGCAAGATATGCAGAAACAATAAAGTGTAAAGGTGAGTAGTAATATAACCACTATAAATTTAGTAACCCGATAG
>JAQVEI010000323.1 GCA_028697695.1 Lentimicrobiaceae bacterium | reverse complement strand
TATATAGGGCGGAGAGATGGGATGAAAGTTAAGAGCCTTACCACGGGAGGTCTCACGGACGTATGGAAACAGAGTAAGAAATACGGACAACAGTAGTCGTGAGAAGTCAGCAGACGCCATAGTACCAAAGCATGATAGGCTTTGGGAAGGGCAGAACTTTAGTAAATGTAATTACGATGAAAGTTACCAGGTAATGGGAAGAATGCAGAAAATCTTTGTAAAAACAAAGACCTGCCTACAAAGTACGACCATAACCAACGGACGGTTACAACAAGCCGGGTATGTATTCTTTGCTGATTACTACCGCTCCTTAAAGGTTGTAAACTAAGGAACCGCCGTGTACCGAACGGTACGCACGGTGGTGTGAGAGGACAGGTAGCGAAATAATCGCTACCTTCCTACTCGATTTTATAATGCCGCCACATTTTTCTGAAAGAAATCCTTAAACTTCTTTTTGGTTAGGAAGGTATCCACCATTTTAAAAACCATGTTTTTTTCTTCCGGTTCAAGTTCCTGAATTATCTTGAACTGTTCCATCAGGGTTTTATCTTCAAAAGTCACTTATTTGGGCAGTTCCTTGCCCGGGTTCAAAATATCATCCACCGAAACGCCGAACAGTCCAGCCAATTTATTGAGCAAATCAAGGGACGGTTCTCTTTTACCATTTTCTATTTTGTTATAGTTGGACTGGTCAATGCCAAGTTCAATGTAAGCCTCCGGGCATGAGCATCTTTTCTGCCTGATAATGTTTTATGTTGCCTGAAGCCAACCCATCAAGTTTAATCCATCCCTTAGCGGCTATGTACTATTCGAATTGTTAATAAAAAATTATTAATTTCATATAGTTCTCATTTTCAATATGATGCCCCACGTATTTTTTGTTAGTTTGAAAAGAATTCATAAAAATCCGTATTACCTTTTTGATTTATTCTGATTAATAGACAAATGGACTGATAAAATTTTATGATTCACTTGTTTGATCGGAGTCTTAATGTTACCATTGCATTGTTAAACTACACTTGCCCTATTGCGGCATGGACTACTACGCTTACTGTTGGATTTTTGAATTATGCATATTTATTTGAAAGACATAAATTTCACTATTATTAACAAACCAACGCGTTATGAAGAACAAATTTTTTATTTTAAGCTGCGCGGCTCTGATGGTAGCCGGTATATTTAATTCATGCAGAAAAGACCATACTGCACCCACAGACCCCGATAACCAGCAGGACGTTCAAATTGCCGGGTCAACAAATATTAACAACCTATTGATTGGGTTTAACCAAAAATTTGAAGAATTTAAGAACGGCAAACTGCACAAGAGCGGTGAAAAGATTAGCAAGGATTCTGTAATCTGATATATTGACGCCGCCATTAACTTCAATTATGCATCAGGTGAATATTCTTTCGGGCGATTGCACCGCGACACGATTTATGTTGAAGTGCAGTTTGATGCTGAAATGAAAGCTCTGCTTACAGAGGTTTTTGAAACCTACGAACAATCGTTGATTGGCATTGGCCAGAAATATTATGCTATTACGGGTGAACACAAAAAATTTGTTATGGCAACGGTAAGCGATGCCGGCCCACTGGCAGAAGGCAAGCAAAAACTGCGCATTGCAACCCTTACCGGAACCGGGGAAGCATTACTTGGCGAAGATTTTGGTGATGATGAAAACTTTCTGTACAACAAAGATGCAGAAATTAATTGTGATGGATACCCGGCATCTGGTGCCCCCGTAATTTTTGAAGCTATGCTATTGGCTCACTTTAATCCCGAGCCAACAAACGGAAGCAGATATTACTTTGTGGGAACACCAACTATTGTTGCCTATGACTATAAAGATTACAAAATTGACTCTTCTGCACTCCTCACCAACTATTTAGATTACAAGATATATGCTGCGCAAGAGAATTTAGGGTTTACTGATGAGGTTCTTTGTCTTGAATATAACCAGAACAATTCGGGCATACACGAGATGCAATTCTATTACGACCATCTGAAAGACCTTGCGAACATCTGGTTGAGCCAACAAGGGAATGTTACGATTAGAAAGTCTTTTGCTCCATCTGAAATTAATAGCCCAATGGTAGGTTGTACCCCGACTCGCGTAATTTGCCATTTACCTAAATTTCACTTCAGAATAAAAGTAGCCACTCACGAACCATTCACTCCATATTTTCCAACAGAACAATAACATTACTACCATGAAATACATCGCAACTTTTTGTCTTTTGTTCACTTTGATTTTTCCTGTAAAAGCACAAAGTACATTTGAGTTTTTGCTACCCACTGACACCAGAACCTATTCAATAATGGCCATTGACGACAACAATGGAGGGATTATTACCCTGATTAGTACAGTAACCGGAGTTGGAGGGCCATGGGAATACCTCAAAGGCTATGTGCTTGAAATATCTGCAACAGGCGATACAACAAGCCATCAATACTCCTTTCACGATACGGCCTTTTTTCTGAACAGTATACACCGCTTGAACAATGGAGGATATATTGTTACCGGCCGTTCGGCCCCGCCAAACACCTCAGCAGTAGGTTTGCTTTTAATTGGCCTTGATGATGACTTTAATTTACAATGGGCTAAACATTATCCTTACAGCACTTACAACAATGATGTTTGGATTCACGATATTTACCAGGATGGCGATACCCTTATCATGCCGGCAGGCAGGTGTGAATTTCCCTGTGGGTCCATGTATCCGATGTTCCTAAAAACCGACCTTAATGGCAATATATTGCAGGAAGTGTTTCATGATAATCCTTTGTTAGACAGTGGCCAAGCCTCTTTCTTGCAAAGTATTGACAGGAAGACAATTTTTATGTTTGCTTTTGAATTCATTGGCGGGGTAACCGGGCCTTCGTATACTGCGTTTAATAATGATTTCGAATACTTATATACCCTGCCTTTAATACCGCAAGATCATTCTTCGTGGCGTTATTACAACACCTGGTCACCTGACAGCATTATGCTTATGTCATACCTTTCAGCGAGAACTCCAGAAAATCATCATGATAAAGATGTGTGGTTGGCCAGATATGACACTGCTTTCAACCTTTTGAACCGCGTAAATTTTGGCTCTGTTGACACACTTGATTATACCCCTTTCGGGGGAGCAGGCATAGGCAGCCTGCACCCCGATACCATTTTTTTTGCAGGATTTAAAAATGCAGCTCTTACGCTACCGGGGCCCTCTAAGGTGAGCTGGTTAATGGCCGGGCAGGTTGACAGTCAATTGCAACCCCGCTTTCTGCATTACATAGGGGGCGATGCTTATTACGAAGCACGCTATATGTTGCCCCTCAGCGATGGGGGTTTCCTCATACATGCCGGTAAACTAAACCGGGCTACCCAACTTTACGATGCTTACTTTATTAAGCTGAACAAAGAAGGCTTAATCACCGGAAACAAACCGGAACATACCATAATTAACTGCGCATTCATATCTCCCAACCCTGCGAAGGAAAACCTTAAAGTAGAGTGTATGCTCAAAGGGGCCGAAGCCCGGGTGCTTTCAATTACCGGCACTGAACTGGCTGTATATGGGCTGGAGCAGGGAGCCAGCCTGATACCCCTGCAAGACCTTAAGCCGGGTATGTATTTACTGGGCATTGCAGTGCCCGGTAAAGGACTGATTGAAACGCATAAGTTTATAAAACTGTAAAAAAAGCAACATGAAAAATCTAATATTCCCAACTTTACTGATTTTAACCGTTCTTTCAATTAGCAATGTCAATGCTCAGATTTGCTATACCTGCCCAGGTCAAAACAACAATGTTTCAGGAACTGCAGCATCAGCATTAGGAAATAATAATACTGTCGGAGGTTCTTTTTCAACTACTATAGGCAGTGGCAACACGATTCCAGCCAATTATAGTTTTGTAGCAGGAAGTAACTCAACCGCGCTAAGCATGCACTCTTACATTATAGGAACATCTTCTCATGTCAGGCAATTTAATAATGAGGGATACATCTTTGG
>JAQVEI010000322.1 GCA_028697695.1 Lentimicrobiaceae bacterium | reverse complement strand
AGCGTGTTTATATTGGCCGAAAGCGCGGCACCGGTAGCCAGAACCATGCCCCCGGTTATGGCAGGTGAGCCATGACTTTGCCGTGACAGCGCCCCATCAACCAGGGTGGTTTCTACCCCATATTGGCCCATGCTGTCAATGATCTTTTTCAACCAAACCGTTTCGGGAGGTCCTGATATCATCACCTTTCCACTACTAGTAACACGGGCTGTTACCAGCCGCCCCAGTGAGGTGCGTTGTCTGCTTAAATCGAGAATTTCAGCACCGAGCTTTTTGCGCCTGAAATGGGTTTCGGAGGTTACGAAAACATCCCCCGGATTTAAAAATATTTCCGGCTTATGGGTCTGGGTAACCTGGTCAAGACCTTCACCATCCAATCCAATGGAAGTAAGGGCCAAACGAACATTCGACCCGGCCAATCGTCTTAAAATATAATTGAGACACTCTGTTTTGCCCGTATTTTTCTCCATCCCAATAATGGAAACACTTTTGTATTTTACTATTTCATCAATAAAGGGCATGGATTTTATGAATTGCGACCCATCGAGAAAAAGAAACCAGGTTAAAATATATTGAAATACTATTTTTCAGATGACTGCGCATTCTTCACATTGTTGCACTACTTAATGGCTGCCGTACTGCCCACCGCATCAGATGATTGTGTTAAGCATGTAGTCAGGATGTAAATTCTATTTTTTACAGCCCTTAGTTATGTTTCTTTTACGGTAATAATGAGCTAAAACAAGTGAAGAAACTTTTTTTTCAAACAGATTTAATGGTTAATGAATATCATAAAATCACATCCCCTTTTATTTCCGGGGATGTGATTTCATTGAATTTTATACATAGGCCTAGTGCGCATCTTCCTGCTTTATCAGATTGGCCTCAATCCCTTGCTTGCGCAGTTTACGGTTTAAGACAGCAGGTTCAAGTGAGAGTTGCTGACCGGCCAGCAATGAAGAAACGCCTTCATTCTTTTGCCTGGTACAATCTTCGCAATGGCAAACATTTTCGTAATGTGTAGGTTGCGAATAGGTGGTAATAACACCTTCAAAATTACGCAAGGCTACCTTTTCGGGACTTTGCGAGATAAGATATGAAGGCATTACAGGAATTTTTCCTCCTCCTCCGGGTGCATCTACCACGTAAGTGGGTACCGCATAACCGGAAGTATGTCCGCGCAATCCTTCAATAATCTCAATGCCTTTGGATACCGGAGTGCGGAAATGCTCCAGACCCATTGAAAGGTCGCACTGATAGATGTAATATGGGCGTACCCTTATCTTCACCAGCCCGTGCACCAGACGTTTCATCACGTGCAGGCAATCGTTAACCCCGCGAAGCAGCACGCTCTGATTGCCCAGAGGAATACCTACGTTAGCCATTTTTGCACAGGCTTCAGTAGATTCGGGCGTAATTTCGTTGGGATGATTAAAGTGCGTATTGAGCCAGATGGGGTGGTATTTTTTGAGCATATTCACCAAATCATCGGTGATACGCTGTGGGCATACCACAGGTACCCGGGTTCCGATGCGGATGATCTCCACGTGAGGAATAGCCCGTAAACGTTGTATGATAGATTCAAGCATCTTATCATTTACCATTAGTGCATCGCCTCCGGAGAGCAGTACATCTCTCACCTGTGGAGTGCGGGCGATGTAGTCGATACCGGCCTGTATTCTGTCCAAAGGAGAAGCATGGTCCGTTTGGCCGGCAAAACGCCGGCGGGTACAATGACGGCAGTACATGGAGCACATGTCGGTAATCAGAAAAAGTACCCTGTCGGGATAGCGGTGGGTTAAACCGGGAACCGGAGCATCCTCATCCTCATGCAAAGGATCCAGCAAATCAGCAGGTGAAATATGTGTTTCACTTCCCGAAGGAATAGCTTGCTTACGTACGGGATCATTGGGATCATCGGGGTTAATCAGTGAAAGATAGTATGGCGTGATGGCCATACGAAGCGTCTGGAGTGATTTTTTAACGCCCTCTTCTTCGGCAGGAGTCAGCTCTATATATTTTTTGAGCTGATCAAACGTCTCCACTCTGTTTTTAACCTGCCATTTCCAATCGTTCCATTGCTCATCGGTGATGCCCGGGAAAAGCAGATGTCTTCTTTTTTCTATTGCTGTCATTTTACTCTTTTTTAATGGTGGAATATCCCTTTTCACCCTAAGGCAAAAAGGGATATAACATTTTGTATATGCGGCTTAAGCGTACAATTCGGTAAAGATATCCCGCAATTTTTTGCTTTCGCGCAACAGTTCAAGCGTAATCTCGGCATGGCCTCTGGTATAGCCATTTCCTACTATCATAGTCACATCACTGCCAACACCTTCGGCGCCCAGCGCGGCTTTGGTAAAACTGGTGGCCATCGAGAAGAAATAAACAGTACCTGAATCCTTGGTACACAATATGCTGGTCATTTCAGTATCGTTGATATTCACATTGTTGATGGTAATATCTGCCATTTGACCCTGGGTAAGCTCAGCTACCTTTTCCATTACGGCAACAGGCTGAGTGGCGTTGGCGGCAAACACATGATCGCAAAAGTCTAAATCCATGAGTCGTTTTGTACTCTTTTCGCTGTGTGTAATGCCAATGACTTTACCGGTAACCCCTGCACGTTTTTTGGCTTCGTAGCAGCACAACATTCCCGATTTACCTCCGGCACCAATTATAACCACGGTATCTCCCGGTTTCACCAGCTTAGCCGTTTGTGCTGGAGCTCCGGCAACGTCTAATGCGGAAAGTGCAAGCTTCTCGGGCAGGTCAGCAGGAATTTTGGCATAGATACCACTCTCAAAAAGAATGGCTTTGCCTTCGATATCTACCTGGTCAACATCTTTGCGAATGGCTTTTATTTTATCTATACGCAGCGGTGTAAGAGACAGCGAAACAAGGGTTGCAATTTTATCGCCCGGTTTAAGGTCGATTTTGCCTTCCAGCGCTGATCCTATCTTTTCTACCCTGCCCAGAAGCATGCCTCCGGAACCAGTTACCGGATTGCGGTGTTTGCCTTGTTTCTCAACAATGTCAAACATAATCTCTTTGATCTTTTCTTCATCTCCGCCGGCCTGCTCCTTAATTTGAGTAAAACTGGCTGAATCAACATTCAGGGTAATTACATCAATTAATATTTCATTGTCATACAACTCGTCCATGTTGTTGTCTATTTTGCTGGCCGGTTGTGGAAGTACTCCCTGTGGTTCAATTACCCGGTGAACACCGTATTTGTTTCCTTTTTTCATTCAGTTTGCTGATTTTTTTGTTGAAGTTTTCGTTTATTATAAAGCGTGTTTTTTTGAAGCAGCTAAAATAATAGAATGGCTTTTACCAAAACACAAATTAGCTTTTTTTTTAATTCAGTGGTTTTAGACCCAATATGCGTCGTGCTTCGGCTGGTGTGGCAATTTCACGACCCATTTCTTTGGCCATACGTACTACTTTGTCAACCAGTTCGCCATTTGATTTGGCGAGTACTCCTTTGCTTAAATACACATTGTCTTCAAATCCCACCCTTACGTGGCCTCCATCAATAATGGCTGCCATGGCCAGCGGAAATTCAAAGCGGCCAATTCCAGCTACAGTGTAGGTAGCACCTGCCGGCAGGCTGTGACGCAGAAATACAAAATCACGCAACTCGCCGGTAATACCACCATTTACACCCATTACCAGATCGAAATGCATAGGATCGAGGATATATCCTTTTTTGTGCAGGCGCAGGGCCATGTCGATCATGCTTTTATCGAAAACCTCCAACTCGGGCTTAATGCCCAGCTCAATCATGCGTTTACCAAAATATTTAATGGTATTCTCAGTATTGGTAAATACTTCATCACCACCAAAATTAAGGGTGCCGCAATCCAGGGTGGCCATTTCAGGTTTCAATTCAGTAGGTTGCAGACGTTCGTCATCGCTCATGCCCACCGCACCACCGGTAGATGGCTGTATGATTACATCATGTACTTCTTCCTTGATGGCGTTAATGATTTCTTCAAACC